>DSAR01000210.1 GCA_011046405.1 Chloroflexota bacterium
AGTTGGCCGATGAGTTTCTTTAGCCTGCAACGAGAAAGAGGCCCCGAAAGGGGCCTCTTTTTTCGTCGTTTCCCGGTTCGTTTAATCTGGCCTTTGGCCTCCACCTAATTCGGAGCGTGACAGCATCTGCTATTGACCAAGTTTACGGCGTAATCTCGACAATCACATCGTTCGCCAGCACCGATGCGCCGTCCACATCCACCCAGATGCGAATGTGGTACAGACCGAACTGCCCCTCGTGATCCAGCGCAACTTGCTGCCCAAACCGCCCATCAGCTTCCACAGCGAGCGGCAGCGACTGGTAGATTTCCACACTTGAACTGTACGTCCCTGTCGCGTTCAGTTCGGCCACTCCCATCGGCTCTGGGAAGGGTTCATAGGCCAGATTGAGCAAGGGATCGCTCCCATCGGGACCTATACGCCCACTAATCGTGATTCTATCGCCAAGGGAGGCCCGCCGGGGGAGGGGCTGTAGCGTGACGTACCGATCCACGAATTCTTGGGCGATTCTCAACCGCCCTGTGTCGGCGTGGTACGCGATGCCGACCCCGACGTGCGTGTGCTCCGGCGCCAGGATGTTGTCTCGATGCCCGGGACTATCCATCAACGACTGGTGGGCCTGGCGAATCAGATCCGCCCATTCGTCCGGCGTGGTGGGAGCGCCGCCAGGGCTGTGTTCGTACAGGTAGACATTCTCGCGGACGGCGTCCAGCCCGCCGGCCATCGAGTAGCGGTGCTGCGGCCCGTACCCCTCGGTGTTCCAATGGCTCAAGTATCCCAACTGGGCCATGTCCTGGGCGTGCGCCAGACCTGCAGAAGCAGCGGTGACGTCCCATGCCAGTTCGACAAGGCCGTTGACACGCCGATCCTCGTTGATGAGGATGAGCATCAACTGTTGCAGCGATGGGACATCGGGCGGGACAAAGCTGGAAGCCGTGGGATGCGGCGTACCGGTCGAGGATAACGCCTCAGTGGGGGCTGGCGATGTCTGCGGCGGCGTCCACGTGGCAAGTGGAGCTGCAGTGCTGGTCGACGTGGGAGATTCTTCCGTGCCCGTCAGCGCCCGCACTGCAAAGAATATGAGGACTGCCAGCGCCAAGACCCCCCCGGCGATCAGGGCGATCGTTTGCCAGGGCAGTAGTGCCGATGTCGGACGTCCTCTGCCAGCGCCCGTGCGGCGCGGTGGTACACGGGCAGGTCGGCGCGACGGCGCGCTGGATGGACGACGGGATGGTGGACGGCGGCGGTCGGTCATCGGGTTGACTCCTTCAACAGTAAATTTTTCAAGTAACTCGACTTTCACTTCTTTCCGCTTGGCAAAGTAGTCTCAATCCTTCAAGTCTAATAATTTCTGGATAAAGCGCTTGGTAGATAGTACAATAGGGTGATTTTCCGTCGTAACATCCATTTGCAAGATATGATTGCAAGGGGCATCCCCCGGCGCACCAATAGCGCCATTGACAATTCTGACACTTGATTTTGGCATCCACACTGGGGTTTTGCAAACCCTTGGTGCTTTTGGACAGTGTTTTCAATGGATCGGGGTCATGACAACTGGTTACGGTACGCATCATATCCATCTGACACTTGGCAACGCGACCTTGGACATCGAAAGCTAGATAGCTTTGTCCCACATTACATGGCCGCAAATGTGGGGCAGCCAAATTACCCCGGTCTATCAGAGAAGCTAACAAGCTATGGTGAGGCAAGTGAGCCTCAATGACCGCGTAGGCTTCTAGCATTCCCATAATGATACGTGTATCCTCTAATTGCAAGTCGGTTTGACGAGCTGACTGACTGTTCTCTCGATAGAAATTGATACTAAAGGGCAAATCACGATCCAAGACCCAACCTACAACCTGGGCCAGTCCTGCTGCGTTACGTCCACTGATCGTTATGGAGATATCAGGCGCGAGTCTGTTCCCCAGCGCGAGATCAATGGCCTGGGTTACAGAATCAAACGAACCGCTGCTATCGGGGAAGGAGCGATGACAATCATGGTATTCGCCAACGCCATCGAGGGATATCATCAATCTAAGACCCAAGTGCTGCATCGTCTCGACCATTTCTGTCGTGAGTAGGGTGCCATTACTCAGCACAACGCCATCTAGGTCAAGGTCATACTTTCGCGCCAACGTTCGTGCGTGCTGATGAAGATTTTTGATCAATGGAAAGCGCAATAATGGTTCCCCGCCCGCATACTTGAGCTTTACAGCTTGATAGCCGTTCGCCACTGCGGAGCGAAAGACTGCATTAACCACATCGTGCCCGATATTGGCATTCATATCTACGGGCGCATGAGGTAGATAGCAATAAGCGCAGCGTAAATTACAGCGATCAGTGAGATGAAGCCAAGCGGAGAGAATCGAGGAAATGCCAATAACAGGAGCAGTACCTGCACCAGGCGAGACAAGAAAACCCAAAGATACAAGGCCTTTCAAGACATCTTCAAAAGGTACGTGGCTCCCACACTCGTTTGCATCAAGTACGCTTTCGGCTTGTACGGGGAAAGCAAAGTCATCTAAAAGAGCAACGGTTTCTAGATCAGCAACTGCTATGCTCCCCTGGACAGCGTCAAATACTACCGAGTGTTTTTCTGTCAATGGCTGAGCTTGCAGTGATGGGGATTTATAAAGCAAGCCATCAGAGGAATGAGCAATAGGTCCTGGATTCGCTGGGAGAGTGAAGGTACATGCGCAATCACAGTCGCATTGACCAGTTGATTGTCTAATAATATCTCGCTTTTCCCAAATCAGATGAGAGTAAAGATGCCTAATCATCGTTGTCTCCCCTTGATTCAATCTGTATATTTTTTCCAGCGAGATAGAAAAGCGAGTGCTTCAGGATGCTTCATATCCAACCCTTGTCCAATCCAAGCTTTTTCTAATATCTCTCCCAGCGTGGAAATCTGGTCGGGGCTTAGCAAGGGAGTTGCCTTTTCGTCAATAAATGCCAATTGACTGTGAACATTGAATTTTCCATAGGAAGGAACGTTGGGTTGGGTTGCCAATTGTAATATTCCCCGTTTGTAATGCTCGCTCCCCTGTTCAAAGTCCCCTTGCTTCATAGCTAGATGGCCCAAGCCTATGAACAATAATGCTTGAGGCACGTCAAATGTTACGGTCCGATATTGATTTTTGTATTCTGTGAAACGGTCATAGAAATCTTGATAGGTATTCAAACCATCTATGTCCCGATCAAATGCCAGGCATGCCAAGTCTCCCAATGTATTTAACTCGTAGAATGGATCCCCATGCTCCCGCGCTTGTTGAATAGCTTGTTGGAACAATTGCTCAGCTTGAGCCAAATTCCCTTGATCACACCGTACATGGGCCAGGTAGTGCATCGTCTGATAGCGATAAGTCAGTGTACCATATTTCAATGCCCACTCAAGGTCGGTGGCCGCTTCATCATACTGACCATTCATCCAGTATGTGATCCCACGTCCAGCCCGAGTGTTTGCCATCCATTCTTCCAGATCCAACTCGACAAAAATCTTCCAGGATTGAGCGAAATAATCGAGTGCTTTATTGATCAACCCCAATTCTCGACACACCACACCCGCATTATGGTATGCACGCCCTAAACCCTCATAATGCCCCTCCGACTCGTTGTATAGATTTTGCCAGGTTTTTACTGCTTGCTCGGCTAGCCCAATGGCTGGCTCCTGCTCTCCTTGGATAGCTAGAACAAGAGCCAGGCTGCTTTGTGAGTTTGCCGTTTTCTCTTTATTTTCGCTTTCCAGGGCATGTCTCATCACATTGCGATAGATATCGGCGGCCTCACGCAAGTTGCCGGTCAAGCGGTGTGTCCACCCCAAAAACAACTCTGCGCTCGACACCCAACGATCGTCGCCCAGTTTTTCGGCCAGTCGCAAGGCATTACCTCCATCGTTCATCGCTTGCTGAAACTTGCCCAGGCGCACAAAGGCATTGCCTCGTCCCACCAAGGCTCGCACACGATATAGACTTTCTTCCGGCGCCTGCTCCAACACGGGCGTAAAGCAAGTCTTGACAGCCTCATCCTGTTGGTCCTCATCGGATAGACGGCGCGCTTGTCGCAACATAACTTCCCACTGCTGCTCTGGTTCTAGACGCTCTCGGAAAGGCAATATTGCATCCAGCAGCATATATTTAAAGTCGGGTCGCTTGAATTGCTCTGCTCGTTCCCAATCCTCCTCAAACACCCTGTAACCCTCTTGAACTTTCAAGTCCAATTGAAGAGCAAGATGCTGTGCTCGCTTGAGCCAGAATTCGTACACTTGATCAAGCTGTTCTGTTGTACCAGTAACTTGGTCTCTGGTCTCTGACGGCTTGACTTGGTCCCACAATTTATTGGATTCGGCTTCCAAGTACTTGACAGCGGACTCTTTGGTGAGTCTGGCCCTCAAGGGATCAAGCAGATCCCAAACATACTCGTTGACCAATCGTTCAGCTTCATCATGGAGCTTGATAAACCCATTGGGCAATGTTTTGATGAACGTCACCGATTGAGCATGGGTCCATAAACTCTTCATGCGTGCTTCGGTCATTTTTAGCAGTTCTCGTATGTCACCTTGACTCAAGGGCGAGACGATGGATAATAACAGAATGAGACGGTCCAAATCTGTTCGTAACTCTCGAACGTGATAAAAGAGACGACGCTCGAATTCCTCTTTGGTATCTTGATCCAACTTTTCGATATGCTCTACATCTAGCTCTTGCAGCCATTCTGGGACCCGTTCTCGAAACAGCCACTCGATAGCCATATCCAGCATAATGATGCGACCGCCAGAAAGAAGGAGCAATTTATCGGCAATTGGTCGAGGTATCCTGAAAAATCTTGGCTCTAAATTTTCATCCAGATATGCTCTACAATCTTTCTCAGGTAGCGGTTCCAGGTCAAGTGTGTGAGATTCTCGCTCGTCTTTTGGCATCTCGATCATATCCAATAATTTAGTCGCATCACGCCCTGCCACAAGAACGCGCGTATTGGGGGCTTGCCTTACCAGGTTGGCAATACGATCAAGAGGCGCAGTAATTCCCTTTAGGTTATCGGTGGTATCAAATCTGAGTACAATACGTCTCCCTTGCGATGCCTGCTTGTAAGCATTCCAAAACCTTTCCTGGATCTCGCGGATTTTACGTCCCTTGTAACCAGGAGGCAATTGCTGTTGATCTAAAAGGGCGTCTAGTTCATCCAAAGCATCCAGATAGGATTGAAACAGATCTTGCCCCAACTGACGTGCAATCTCTCGATCAATGTTGTCAGGCAACCAGAAGCATGGATTATCAAAGTCAATGATGTCCAATACGTGAACGCTCTTATCCGCACCGTACTCGCGCTCCACCTCTGCCAGCAGCCGAGTTTTACCGATGCCCCCATCCCCCTCTATACAGAGCACCGTCGTATCATCTGAATGAATGAACGCCCCAATTTCTTGCAACTCTTTTCTACGACCAATAAACTTGATGAAACTCATCGTAATCCTCCTGAACCAATAGCAATTCAGCGCAGGCTCGCGTGCAGCTATTTTTGAAACGCATCAATCTTGGCGGGTAGTATAACATCAGACCACCGATTTTCATAGGTCTCGTCCCTCAAAAAATAGTTTAACGTAAACCTGAATTCCCATTCATCCTTTCCCTTTAATACGTGCTTCAAAGCCCCCAGTTGCTCCTGTGCGTCTCTTCCCCCCACCAAGATAGAAAGACACTCGTAAAGCGTCGACTTCTCAGACAGAGAGGAGGAATCATCCTCTCCCCAAAACGAGCGTCTCAAATTTCGACGCCCCTCCAAACTATCTATTTCGTTGACGTGCATTTGGAGTGATTGGTACAGAATTTCTATGGCCCATCTACACGGAGGCGCTGTATCTTTCTCGTCCTGCAATCTACGCTTGTAAAAATCCCTAGCTTTTTCACACCTTTTGCTAAATGATGTTTCTGCATCACACTCTGAATTACACAGGAAAAGCGTCATAATGCGACGACTGATGCTATCTCTGTACAAGTATCCATCGTCTGTCTGAGAAACAAGAGATGTTTTGGTCAATTCATCCGCTAATTCGAGAGTTCCATTTCCCCACTCTACGATCGGATTCTCCTCTGCTAGTATATCTCTCAAAAGACCAATGCTCCAATAACGGTAAGGACTGAGACTCAAGAGCTGCTGTTTGGTAGGTTCTGGGATTTCCTCAAGCACGTTTGCTACCTCTTGATCAACGAGTCCTTTTATTTCAGTGCAGTGATCTTGAAAGAAATTATTGGGATCAGGCTTCCCGCTGTCTTTATAGAGCTTTAATATATCGCTCATGCATTTTGGATGTCCTCCAACGTGATGCACTAACCCCGCCCCTAATTCGCGTCTGCGACCAACTTCTAATGTTGGAAAGTAATCTTGGATGCTACGATCAACGACATGATCATTGAAAGGCTCTAGCGGATAAATTTGGAACTTGAGCCTCCCTTCCGAAAATGAACGCAATCTCTTGGGGTCAAAGAAACGACCACTGACGATGACGCGTAACAAGTTATCTCCGCGAGCAAAATCCTGATGGCCCAAAACATTTTCCGTCAAAACTTGGAGCCATTGACCCAAAATCGTATCCAAGGCGCTTATCTGCTCTGGTATGCTGCTCAAATCTATGAGCAACACGATCCCTTTTCTATCTTGCCCATTGCCCTGATCCCATAAATCCTTTAGTTTACCACCCACAAGATTTGCTGCAGCAGCGGGATTAGATTCGAGCGACGCGCTGTCAAGATCCGGGTATAACAAAAGATTGCGTGATAATTCTAAAGGCCCGTCGTCTTTTTTCAAAGTAGCGTAAAAGACCAACCAGCCTTTATTATCAAATTCGTGTCGCAACCGCTCCATCAGCCAAGTTTTGCCATACCCGGCGGGGGCGTGAATGGCATACCTGGAGGATAATGCGCACTCATCGGTCAACTCTTTTATCTCCTCCTCGCGATTCACGAACTTGGGATCACTTCCGCCGCTTTTTTTCCTCTCCGCAGCGAGCTTTTTTAACAAGTCATTTAGTGTAGCCTTGTGCTCACCCCCGCCATGTTCTCTTGTCGCTTTGAGGTATTCATCCAAAGCGTAGCGTTCATCATCTATGTCAAAGGTCCCCCAACTCTCCAATCTCCCAACCAGATGAGCAACAAAATCCTGATCGGGTTTATCCCATTCGATTCTTTTCTTTAGGTTATCGGGAAGCTTAGCGTCTTTAGCCAACTGCTCGCGAAAATCTTTTTTGTTAATGTCAGGAATAGCTAGCAAAAAGCGCTCAATCTCTTTCGTCAACGACATTGTTTCCCCTCCATCAGCCTAATTCTAAGCGATATCCAAAGCGCTGGTCACATTCTGTGGCAAACTGCCAAGAATTGCTTTCACAATGATCCCCTCGTTCCGATAGTACCGCCGCTGCGTGTTCGGCTCACGGATGATGCCGCCAGCGTGGTGCAGAGCCACCAATTCCCAGCGGTCGTTAAAGACCGGGGATCCAGAAGATCCTCTTTCAGTGTGCGTGACGTACTGCAAAACACGACCATCCACGTACTCGACAAAGTTGTTACGGAACGAGATCTGTTTGGGGCGACCGTCGGGATGTTGGATGATATTGACCCGGTCGTCGCGATGCACGCTGGCTCCAGCGCTTAAAGGGATAAAGCCCCATTCTTCTCCCGGCGTATCTGCCAACTCTACAATCGTGTAATCCAGGTCCGCGTCCGTGTGAAACACGCCATCCTTTTTAACCCGATAAGTCTTGACCGGACCCAAGTCGCCTTGCAAAGTCTGCTGGTAGTTGAACTGAAACGCAGCCTGCTCTGCCGCAGTCTTTGTGGGCAGGACGTGATTATTGGTCAGCAGTAGTCCCGGGCTAAGCATAAAACCGGTTCCCTTGTCAATGAAACTGGAGGTCGTCACTTCGATATAAGCCACCGAACGAGCCAATTGCAAAGCTCTCTCCAAGAAACGTATCGGCTGAAGGGTTGGTTCACCGATCATTTTCTCCAACAGTTGATCCGGTGGCGTAGGTCTCTCAGCCGCTCCGATGTCAGGCATACCTTTCTGATGGTAGCCTAACGCTTCCATAAAAGCGTGCAAAGCTTTCTGTCCCTCCCCACCGACCTCGTTGAGCAAAGCGGATAGAAATAGGAACAGCGCCTCTTGACCCTCAACGGTGCCCCACTGAGCGAGATAGTCCCCGATATTGCCCACAGCCAGGCTTGTCGCACCGGTGAGCCTGATGCGAGGGATCAAGCTTTTCAACCCAGCATCTCTCAACATCGCACGGCGACCATCCTCCGTTTGGAGGATATCAATGCCGGACAAAAAGCCTACCAACTCTTGACGCAGTGTGCCTTCCAGGTTAATCATTTGTGTCTCCTTGTTTAAATCCCCAGGTGATTAAAGTCAAAGCGCAGTTCCATCTCATCCAAACAGCGCCATTTTTCCACGTTACCGGTTTTGCCTGCTTCTGTAATATACAATTCGGTGCTCTCGACTTGATTGACCCTGTGAAAAAGTCCCAAATTTATAAACCGTGTCTTGGCTGTGTCAGCATGCTCCCGAGCTTTTTCCAATTCGCCCATTGCCAGGTAGCAGCGTGCTAACAAGTGATGTCCCTCGGCTTTCCGCCAGCTTTCCGTCGGCAGTTCGTCCAGGGCATACTCGGTCATCTTCAGTGCTTCCTCAGGTTTGCCTTGACACAGATAAACGAGGCCCACATTCAGGTATCCAAGCCCAGAAGACAAGCGGTCGTTCACTTTGAGCGCAGCAGATGTTGCTTTCCTCAGCATTTTCAAAGAATCGTCCAAACGATTTTGGCACAGAAACAATCTTCCCTTAGAAAGCCTTAGGTGATTATAATCCTTGATGTAGCCAGTACGTTCTTCATAGGGCAACGCGGGTTCTTCTTTTTTCTCCTCCGCTGCTTCGTCTAGCCGTGCATCAAGTGAATCGGACGTTACTAGCCTCTCTTCAGCCTCTGTCAACTTTTCTTCCGCTTGCTCAATATGTGTCCAGTTGGTGAGATGTACACGCCCCAGGTGATGCAAACTATCCACAAGACGTGTACTTTGAATCTCTTGGCAGATATAAATCGCCCTCAGATGTGCTTGTTCAGCCTCACCTGCTCGATTTTGCAGACGATAGATATCACCCAAGTGATTCAGCAACGCGATCTGACCGACCTTGTCATTCCGAGCTGTAGCCTCGCCTAGTAGCTGCTGAAAGACCGTTAGTGAGCGGTGAAATTTCCCCATATAACTGTCGAGTTTGGCAAGTTGCACTCTTATCCTTTGAGCCCAAAGGAGATTCCCCATTGCCGTCAAGTCTTCATACAGCGGTTGAAGTAGATTCTTGGCCTCACTCAACTTTCCTGTCAAGATCAAAAAGTCTCCATATTTTTCCTTCAGGTAAACGACTGTAACCCAATCAGCCGAGTTCTCGTACCTATCGAGCAAATCCTGGTATTCCTTCTCGCTCGTTCTCGTCTCCCCCGCGTGCGACAATATGGTCGCCCTAGCCACCCGAGCTAGAGCTTGATACCTGCGCTGCTGGCTCACATCGGCCCACTTGATAGCCTCCTCGGCCTCTTGCAAAGCGCGTGCGACATCTCGGCTTCTATGAAGCACGTCAGCCTTTCCCATATATATTTTATAGTGAATCTCTGGATATTTCTCCGGATTGGATAAATACTCCAAAAATCCTTGGGCTTGCCAAAAAGTTCTCAAAGCCCGGTTGGATTTGCCTTGCCCCAAATACATCCAGCCCTTGTCTTCCAATATTTCGGCAATGATTACCCTCTTGTCGGGGAATATACTGATGCTTTGTAAAACTTTTACTTTCTCATCACAAAGTTCAAAGTATTTTTCTGTCTCTCCCCGTCTATAATACTGATCCCGCAACATTTCCATTGCGCCTATGACAACGGTATCCTTGCCTTGTTCAATAGCCAAGTCAATCGTCTCAGATAACCGCTTGAAACCCTGTTCCCAGTCATTGAGAATCAGCCAAGTTTCCCCAAGATGAAGAGAGGCTTCCAATTCGCAAGACTCGAACTCTTCCCGCATGCCATCAATCTCCTCCGAGGCCTCAGTCACTTCAAGGACAGAAAATGCAATGCGACTGGATTCTTCTAAAGCCTCAACCGCTTCGTATGGCCTTACATTCTTCAGCGCTCGTCCTTTCTCGAGAAAAAGCTGGCATCGGATGCAACATACTTCCAACACATCCTCGGCGGATTCAAGGAGACGCAGCCCCTCCTGTGCGTATTTCCCAGCAAGCTGGGAATCTCCCCACTCATTTGACTGTCGAGCGACCTTGGCAAAATAATGAGCTGACTCTTTTGCCAAATTTCCCTTCTTAAAGTGATCTGCCAACAAACTGGTGATGATAACATCCTCTTTGTACACGTTTTCAAGAGCATGCCCTATCTCTCGATGATACCACTTGCGTGTTTCTTCAGATATAGACTCGTACACCCAAGCATGAATGCGTCGTCCAAGAAATTCGTACCAATTCCCACCCCTCACAACCTCAACTTTACCAGATCGGATAAAGGATCTCGATTTCCCTGCCAGGTCATTGAGCAGTCTATCAATTTCTTCCTGGCTGTTCCCATCCAATACACAGCAGGCAACATCGGCAACAACTTTTGAGCAGAAAGAAATCCCTTGCACGGCTCCAATTTGGAGAACTTTTCGCTCTAATTCTCCAAGTTGATCAAACCGCCGCTGGCATAATCTGACATGACTCGGAATAGACTCGGGGTTAGCGAACACTTGGGCGCCCTCAGACTGAATCCACTCAACAACATCCTGAATTTGGGCCAGATTGCCTCGAGTAGCACGATAGACGTGATGAACTAGTACGGCAAGTTTATCTGCGGCAAGGTTGGAGATTTGCTCCCCCAAGACAAGATGAATATCCCCCTCCGCTATGTTGACAAGCTCCATATGGCGGGCATGCTGCATATTTCGAGCGGTTTCTATAAACTTGGATAATGCAGCTAACTCCTCACCGCTGATTGAGGCAAAGGTGGCAACAAAAAGAATAGGGATATTCTTCCAAGAAGGGAGGATGTCTGTACAAAAAGCTTCTAGCGTCGCTGTATCAATTAGATCGAGATTGTCTAAAAAGAACACGATAGGCATCAATCTAGCCAACTCCCCCAAAGCTATGGTGAAAAGCCGAGGAAGCGTCATAATCGTCATGGGATATGAGGATCCCTCTGCCCCAGGGAATCCGCTGTCGGTAGCACCTTGCAATGTCGAGGGTTGCCAACGCGCCAATTGTTCTCTTGTCTTGGTATCTGTCAATCTCAATACAGGAAGTAACTGGGCAAACAAAGTCAACGCCGATTGCCAGTCTCTAGCTACTTGATCAGGTAATTGTTTAAGATGTTTTTGCACCTCCTCTAGTTCCATCCAAGATTCAAAAGCCATGCGAAGAGGGAAATAGGATTCTGGAATCCTATAACCTTGGGCGAAAACACACGGCGCTTTCGTTTCATCAAGGAATCTTTTTACAATGTCCGTCTTGTGAGAGCCACTCTCTCCCTCGATCAAAACAATTCGCAGTGATTGCGAGTCTTGCACATCCTGCCAAGCTGCCTTCACTTCACTTAAAATTTCTGCATAGCCCGGTAGAATAGACAAATCCATTATGTCACTCCTCCCTCTATTCCCAACCATTCCCCTGCAAGACCCCACTCACCTCAACAAGCGTGCGAGCGATATCCATTTCACTCATCAGACACTGCTCCTACACCTCGATCTTGACCACCCGCTTCGAGCGCCGCTCAAAGAGGGCCTGGTCCACCAACCGTTTCCCTGCATCCCCACCCCCGCCGCTGACGATGACCGTCGTGCGGCGGTCGAGGATCTCCCCCCATTCCGGCAGGTCAGGCGCAGCGCGCAGGCGCTGATAATCCAGATACCTCTCGTCCACGCCAAGCTGACGCAAGCGGCTCTGGCCTTCGGGAGACTTGACGAGCTTGAGCCAGCGGTCGCGGGTCCACAAGTCGTCCATCTGCTGAACAGGCAGCTCCTTTTCCCCACTTGCCAGCGTTTGCTGCGACCGCCAGTGTTCCACCTCTGGCTCCAGCGCAACGATGGATCGGTCTTCCAGGCGAGCGGCCGAGGGTTGGTTGTATTTTTTGACCTCGATGGGGATCGGCGCGCCTGCAGCATCTGCTGCCACCAGATCAATACCGTGCCCGCCGTCGTCATAGTGACCGGGGACGACGCCTCGTACCCGCTCTGTGCCGCCGTTCCCATCCGGAATCCCCTCGTGGGCAAAGACCTGGCCGGCATAGGATTCGGCCAGGTCTGGATCGGCCCCCACAAGGTCAGCGGTCAAGCCCTGGCGGTCCAGAGCGGATCGGGTTTCGGGCTTGAAGCGCACGGCTTCCAGCGTCATCCAATCGTCGTGAGCGATGGGGCCTTCGGCCAGCGCATGCACCCGCTCAGCGATGGGGCTGGCGTGTTCTGAGCTTATTCCTCGTTGTTCCAATTGCTGGGTCAGCCGCGCCATCTGGAGTTGATCTCGCATCCTCGATCCCACTGATTCCAACAATCGAGTGACGTCAGTCAACTTGGGGATATCGCTAGAGTGCATGTTTACTCATCTCCCATAATAGGCCTTGAAAGCCTCCTCGCCGTTCGCACCCTGCCGGAACCGGTAGTCGTGCCTTTCAAAGAACGAACGGGCTTTTGCAGATTCCAGGCTACCGTAAAGCTCGCGCGCACCACCCAGTCGAGTGATCTCTTCGGACCGATCCAACAGCAGCGAGCCTATCCCGCGCCCACGTTCGCTTTCCTCGACATAGATATCGTTGAGCCGTACTCGGCAATCGGCCAACCGGTCGTAGTGCCCAGCAGTGTCACTAAACGTCTTGTCTATTTCCAGGGTCAAATTGGCATGTCCGACTTGACGACGCCCATCGAACGCACGGATGCGCACCGGATGAACGATGTGCCCTCGATCTGTCTGAATCGCCCGTCGCAGTTGTTCCAGACTCCCATCCTCGGTGCGCAAAACGAGCGAACGTTCCAGTCTATCGGTGACAACTGCGTCGTGAGCCTCGCCATGAGCAGGAGGAAGTTGTTCGTTCCATCCTGGCGGGCTACTGTCTGAAGCTGGCTGGTCGGCCAGCACTGCTATCTTCTCTGCCCCCAAAGTGCGCGGCCGGATGCCTTGTTGTTCCAACGCTTGGGACGCCTGTTCGATCCGCTCCTTTGCTCTATTCCCCAGTTCCTGGGAAACACCTGGGACGGTCGAATCGCCTGACGCTTTCCGATCCCTGCTCATAGCTCTATCTCCTCATTTTCTTGGGCAATAAGAAAGTTTTTCTCCCAGGCGAGCGCGTTCTCGGCAGGGAACAAACCAGCGGCCTCCTTCAGATGCAAGAAGAGACAATAGACGGCCGCTTTACGTCGTTCGCCGGTCAGCAGTTCGCTGGCGTAGTGGGCCACACCGTTCCGGCAGAAGGCGACGACCTGACCCACCACAGTCTCGGCATCGCAAGAGGGGTCCAGGCCAGCGCACATTCCAACGAACGCTTCCGTCAGGCGCAGCGACTTGTCGAAGAGCAGTCCCTCACCGTGGTCCCGGGCAGTACAGCGAACTGGGCAGAGTTTGCAGCCGTTGTAGGGCACATAGCGTGCGGCAAACTGCCGCCGGAACGATGCCATCAACCCGGTCAGTTCCTCATCGCTCACGGGCTGACTTTCGACGCCGACGTCCCGTTCCTCCCACACCTGCCAAAAGTTAGGCGCTCGAACCAACACCGGCTCTTTCGTATCCAAGCCATAGACAGCGGCCTCGCCCATCTCCAGGGTGACGACGTGCTCCTGCTGGAACTCGTCAAACTTCATCGCCTTGCCCATCACGTCGCGGTCGTCCGCCGAGGTGAGACGGTGCATCACCTTGAGCGCGGTGTTGCCGATGACGTCGGGCACCAGCTTGGTGGGCAGTTGCTCGGCGATGATGATCCCCTCGCCATATTTGCGGTTCTCGGCCAGCGCGCGCGCAAAGGCCTGGGCGGCCTGACCTTTGGTGTTGGCCCGCTCCGGGCTGCTCTCCTCGGGAACGTTCTCCAACAGACGGTGCGCCTCTTCGATCAGGATGACGTGTCGCAATTGCCCCTTCTGTCCCCAGGGGCGGCCTTTGTCCAGGTACTCGTTGACCGCCATCAGGACGAAGGCGATCATCAGGGCCTTGTCCTCGTCGTCCCCGATGTGGCGCAGTTCCAGGATCGTGGGCTGCTCCATCCAGGTCTCGATGGGCAGTGAGCGGCGAGCCGAGAGAATACGACCGCAGCTTCCCTCCAACAACGCCTCGATGCGCAGCTTGCTGGCGCCCCGGATGTTCCCTTTCACCTCGCCCTCGTGCTCGATCTCATCCTCCACCACCTGCGAAAGCTGATGGTAAAAGTCCTGCATCGTGGGGAAGGATGGATCCCCCACACCGCCCGTGGGCTTGCGGAACGCGGTCCATCCACAGCGGTAGTAGGTCCGGTTGAGGGCCTTGAGGAAGAGGCGCGGCAGCGGCTCCCACATCGGGATAGCGGCCTTGAACGCCGTCAGCATCGCCGAAATGTGCTCGTTGACCGTCACGCCGCGCTGGATCTCGAAAGGGTTGAGGCGGAAGGGCGCAGTATCCTCATCCCCCAGCGTAAAGACCTGCAAGCGCTCCCGTAGCCGGGGCAGGCGCAGCAACGCCCGGTAGTCGTCGTGCTCGGCGTTGACCGGCTCGATGACCAGAAAGGGAATGTCATAGCGCGCCAGTTCCGAGAGCAGATGCAAGCAGGTGGTGGTCTTGCCGCTGCCGGTCGCGCCGACGACGAGGACGTGCTGGGTCAGGTCGTGCAAGTGAACATGGTGCGGCGCGCCATCCTCGCGCTGCCCAATTTCGATCAAGGGCGGGCGCACATCGTGCTGCGCCAACGCGACGAACGCGCCGGAATGGACGCGCAGGCCGATCTCGTCCCGACGCGGCAGGGCGGGCATACGAAAGGCGCAACTGGCTTCCTGGACGTCCACCAGGTAAGGTAGACGGGCCAGCGCCGCGCAGGCTGCTCCGAGCTCTCTGTCTACATCGAGCATACTGTTGTCAGCACCGTGATCGAGCGCCCGGACATCCAAACGGAGCAGGTCGCTGCGCGCCTGGGCGAGGATATCCCCATCCAACCAGTGCTCGTGAGGGATGTGGGGCAGTCCTATCTCCTCCTTGGGGTCGCCGGGCGTCGGTATGTGACCCACCATCTCGGCCTCCAGCGCGCCGACGACGCTGGGATCAACGGCCCCTTGAGCAGCGACGTAGGGTCGGAAGAGCAGTGGACGATCCATGCGCTCCAGGTACGCTTCATAGATATCGGCGCTGAGACGGGCCTGGGGGTCGGGCAAAAAGCTCTCCCGAGAGGCCTGCCCGAACTGGTCTCGGCTGGAGACCTGGCGGGACCCGGCCGCCAGGGTCGAGGTCATCCCCATGCGGCGCGACTTTTCGCGGCCCTCGCCGGCCTTGCGCAGCCGTCCAGCCAACGTGTTGAGCGCAGCGACCTCCTCGCCCGTCAACTGCCACGGCGTCAGCGCAATGCTGACCAAGTGGGGACGCTCCTGGTGCAGGAGGGTCTTGCACAACCCCGCCATACTGCTGACGCCCCACTTGTAAGGATAGGGGACAGCGTAGGGCTGCCTGGAGCGGAGGAGCGTCTCGACCACCACCTGCTTCTGCAAGGCGACGATCTGGACCTCTTGTATTGGGAATGGCTGGTGGAGCCGTTCGAAGGAGCGCGCGTCGGTCGCCGGTTGGAGCCCCCCACGGTAAAAGTCGTAGGGGAACTGCTTGTTCAGGTCGGCCCACAGTTCCTGGGCCAGCGATTCGGCGACGGCAGGTGTGCGGCCCGTCCCCTTGCCCAGAAAGGCCAGCGTCAACCGCTCCCCATCCCAGATGTACCGCAGCTCAAAGGCCCGCAGCCCCTGCGCGGGGTCCGGCTGCACGTTGAGCTGCATCAACAGCAGCCGCTGGGCATTGATGACGCGGCGCAGCTGCTCGATCTCGTCCACGTTCTCGAACTGCTCGTAGGATGAAAGATCAGGCACCGAGACGACGGTTGCCGCGAATAGGGCATGATACAAGCGAGAGGTATCGTCAGGTGGAATGATGACAGTAAATAAATTACCCATCATATATACTCCCTAGCGCCGAGCAGGCTCTCGTTCATCGCATCCGCATGCGCCATCCATACGCAGCGATACCGGGTAACCACACGACTAGAGCCAACCAGTCCCCTTCCAGACCGATCCACGCCGCCAGCGCCAGCCCAACGACGCCTATCAATCCCAACAGAACCTGGATAATTCGATACACCGTAACCGTTCGTCCATTTGTTACACAGAGCTTCACAGAGCATTTCACGGAGGCGCACAGAGGATTCTCACCGATTCTCTGCAAATCTCTGTGCCTCCTCCGAGGTTCTCTGTGTCCAAGCGTGGGTAGCCTGAGCAGTTACGATACACCAATGATCTCATTCAACTCTCCCATTAGCGACGACGCGGCGGCGGCAGCGGGCGACGATTGTCCTTTTTCGAGGATCGCATCCGCGGCTGCTCTGCCCTTCCCGACCGAGTCAGTCGGCCGCTCGTCGTGGTCCGATTCGCGTAGGTATAGAGCGCCAGGCCGCCGCTTCCGGCCGTAAAAACCACCGCCAGAATCAATGGCACGTCCACCACCCGCGCCGTCGCCTCCAACGTTTGGGGCATACCTGGATCGAGATCCCAGGTGACCGTCCGCTCGTCCACGGCTGTGCCATTGTGCGCGATCACTTTGCCCGGCAGTTCCAGGGTAAAAGTGGCGTCGAGCAGCGCCTGCGACGTAAACGAGATCGCTTCAGCCAATGCGTTGCTGCGGGCCGAGTTCAAAAATATCCGCACCTCGAGATCTCGGGTAAAGAACCCTTGCCGCCAGGCGGCTTGAAAGGCGACCGGTTGACCTGGGAAGGCGCGGTTCAAAAAATGGGCCTGTTCCGGGGCCCCAGTGAGCTGCCCGATCCGATAAAACGATTGGGTCACCTGCATCCCTTGCCAGCCCTCAGCGCGATAGTCCGAGACCTGCACGCCGGTGAGCAGCGAAAAGTTGGGCAGTCGGTCAAAGATCGCCTCATTGTGAAACTCGATGGGAACAGCCAGGATCATCTCGTGCTTGCCCCCTCCCAGGCTGTTGATGCGGGTCTTTAATCCCACCCGGGCCTGCACGCCGCAGCCGGTCAGGGCCAGGAGGAGCATCACAAGTCCACAGAGTATGACGCGATGCACTTGCTCACCCCGTCGTTTGCTTCCAGCGTCAATCCAATCGTCCTTCATCCAGCGCCTCCAATGCTTCCTCCATCGCCCGCTTGAGAACCGTTTGGAAAACCTGCAAGTCGCGCCGCTCCCAGCCCTCCAACTCGGCGATGCGGGCAGCCGGGTCGGGCAGGTCGAGCAGTCCCCGGCGCATCGCCAGGATGGCGTACACGTCCAGGTGTTCGCCAAATGGGCGGGCATCCACATCCGCCACCATGTCTCCCCACCGGAGGGTGAGGAAGGAGCGTCCATCCTCACGGGCGTGCAAGATCTGACACTCGAAGAATTCCGCCAGGTAGGAAGCGACCAGATACTCCCGGACGGCAGCGACGACGTCCAGCCCACGATCGGCCGCGTTTTCGACGACATCGCCCCATACCTCGTAGATGTCGCGCTTGTTCAGGCCATCGCCAGGGTCGCGGTTGGCCATCGCTGACCTCAATTTCTCCGGCGGGGCGGCGGCGTTCGCCTGGACGGCGGTCGTTCGCTCCGCCGCGGGGCGGGCAGACGCGAGGAGGATGAGGAAGCGTCAGGCAGGGAAGGCCGTTCTGACCGGCCGGCCAGTCGGCGCGGCTCCGGCTTTTCGACCCGTATGCGAGGGGTGGACGGCGGACGGCGTCCACGAGAAAGGACCGGGAATCCACCGCGTCCGGCGATGCTCACGCCAAAGGCCAGCAGTCCGCCGACCACCGGCGCGGACAGGAAGATCAAGAGCGCAACGCCCAGGTTACGGCTCAGAAAATAGAGCACGCCTAAACCGGTGACGACGAACCCGACCAGCCCAGTCAGACAGCCGGCCGTGGAAACGATCTCCCGCGCCAGCAGGTTGAGAAAGATGGGCCGGGCGACAAAGTTGGCGACCAAACCGGGCAACAGCGGGTTGAGCAATCCCAGGCAGAGCAGCGCAGCGACCAGGCTGCCGCCGATGTCCTGCCCAAAAAAGTTGCCGCCGTACATCAGGCTGAGCAGCAAGAACAACCCCAGCCAGATGTAGGGAAACGAAATGAAGGCGGCGATGGTAGCCAGGGTGGAACGATTTTCGGCGTGTACTGGATCGCTCATCACATCCTCCAGTTCTATCCAGGCCCAAGCGGCTTGGAGACCTTATCCCTCCCCTGAGGTGTTCGTCGCACTTGGTAACCGCCCTGCTCGAAGAATGAGCGCCCCGCCCCTATCTCCAACTCGCCATAGACCTCGCGGGCCCCGTGCTCCCGGGCCAGTGCTTCGACCCGCTTGAGCAGCAGCGGCTCCACACCGCGCCCCTGGCCCAGTTTCGTGATGGTGAAACCGTCGAGCCGGGCGCGACGATACCGCTCGCTCTGCCCGGTGAGCGGATCGGACTGCTCCGCGAGTTCCAACGTCATCTCGGCTCGACCGATCTCTTGCTCGTGCTCGTCATCCACGCGGACGAGCAGGGCGATGGACTTTCCATCGTTCAGCATTCGCTCCACGTCTTCGGCCTGGGGGCGGATGCGTAGTTTCAGCGGGTTACTGTTCCCATCAGTGATCTCTTCCGGCGTCCGCCAATCCGACAAGATGTCTGGCCCGGCTGGCTTTGGTTTGGGCCTTTCCTCCGCGATTGGACGATCTGGACGTGTGCCTGGGCGGGCGGTTGGCGGCGGGGCAGGTCTGCGGCGGCGGCGGAGCAGCCACCATAGCAGCGCCAGCAGCAGCAAGAGCAGCAGCAATAACAGCAACCACCAGGCCCACTCGGGCAGCCACGGGATCAAGCCGGTCAAAAAGACGCACAGCCCTCCCTCGCCGGGTTCGGAGATTGGAATTCCACCCGTATCGTCAGGGGAGGGAGTATCCGTCGGGCCGGCTGAGGGCGGCGTGTCGGTCGGCGCAGGAGCGGCCGAGGTCGGCGCGACCTCGACGTCCACCGGTTCGCCACACGCGCTGCTCTGAAGGTAGCCGTTGCAGTCCAACCAGAGGAGGTTGCCCGTGACGTTGACCGCCCCGCTGGCGTCCGGCGCCATCCGCAGGCGATAAGATAACTCGACGGCGTCGCCCAATCCCACCTCGATCCCGTCCCACACCACTTGCCCGCTCTCGATCCGCCCGTTCGGGCCATGCACCTCGAACACCTGCACCGCTCCCGCCGGGTCGAACTGTTCGACCACCTGGACGCCGGCGGCCGCCAGGTCGGCGTCCCCCTCGGTGGCCGCAATGAACAACCCGTGCAGATCTGCCGGTTCGGGGTCCAGGTAGATGCGTTCGTCCGGAACGATCTCGGCCCCGATGGCGCGGGTGAGCTGCTTTTCGGCGGGGATGTTCAGGCTGTTCACAACCAGGTAGATCGGGATACCCTGGGCCTGCGACTCGCCGACAGCCGCGCGGGTGCTCTCATCCACAGCGGTATTGTCGTGCAGCATCAGCGCCACCGCCTGAGCACGGTCGGCGCGAACCTGGGCCAGTTCTTCAACCGCCATGCGCAGCCCGGCCGCCAGATCGGTATCCCCGCCTGGCGAGATGCCGGTGATTTGGGTGCGCAGCAGGCTGTAATCGGCGGTCAGGGCTTGCAGCAGCACCGGCTCCGGCCCCAGCGTCCCGGTCTGGCTGCTGATCAGCCCCACCTGGGACTGCTCCAGCGCGGCCACAGCGCTGCGATAGATCGGCTGGGCCAGGTGGTCCATCAGCGCCTGCGTCAAGCTGGCCGTCCAATCCCAGTTGGAGCCTGGCCCGGCCCCTGCGCTGGCCGAGATGTCGAAGACGATCATCAAATCAACCGGGCGACCGGGGATGCCCCGGCAGGCGTCGTTCCGCTGGCCGGTCAAGCGCAGCTCGACCACGCCCTCTTGCCCAGGGCTGATGGCGGTGGGATTCACGCTGCGCCGGACGGCCAGCGAATCGGCCACGGGGCCGACCAGGTAGGGCGGTGGCGGCGTCGCCGTCTGCGCGCCGGCCAAGGGCGGCGACGCCAGGATTACGGCGCTCATTCCTAGCAGGGTTAGCATCCTGCAAACGTGACGGGCCCTGTGCCAGCCTATCATCTCAATATCTCCTCTCCCCTTTCTCGTCCCGCTTCATCGGCCTGGATGTCTGATCGTGGGTGACGTCGGCCCCGCCCCGTTTTTCCTCCTTCCTCTCTACCGGCTTGGGAGAGCCGACCTCTCCTTCACGGCTCGGTGGAGGGTCTACCCGCTTTGGCGCCGGGCGGCGCAGAGCCTGCAGCAACCGGTACAGCAGCCACAGCAGCGCCAGGGCCGGAAAGATGTACAGCAGCCAGAGCGGGAAGAGCACCAGCACTCGCGGTCCGTCCGGCGTCGCCTGGGTCAACGGCTGACCGGCGCAGTCGGTCAGGCTCATCTGGCCCGCCGATGGGCTGACCTGGTGATAACCCAACGCCCGCGGCCGGAGGAAGTAGCCCACGCTCCGCCCGCGCCGCCCGACAAAGGGCAACTGCCAGGTGATCTGCCCGCCGCTCTGCTCGGCCCGGTAGAGGCCGCCCACCAGGTCGAAGCGGGCGTCGTTGTAGTATTCGAGCAGCGAGACGTCGCTGGCCGCGACGCCGACCATGCCGGCGGCGATCTCGCCATAGATCGCCATCAGCGTGGTGGGATCGGCCGTCTCGTAATAGTCGGCGGCGGCGGAGGCAATCTGGGACAGGGTTGATTGGTCGGCGTCCCCCAGCGCGATGGTCACCACGCGGATACCCTGCGCCTTGGCCTGATCGGCGGCGGCGATGGCCGCGCTGGCGTCGCTCTGCCCATCGGAGAGCAGGATGATGACCGGGCGGGCGTCGGCCGGGGGCGGGTTCTGGAGAAACTGCTGGGCAC
>DSAR01000372.1 GCA_011046405.1 Chloroflexota bacterium
CTACCAATATACCAGCCTACCGACCTACCGGTTTACTAGTCCAATGCCATTCGCCTGCTCCGCCAGGCGGACGAACTCGGCGACGTCTTCGTCGTGGGGTAAGTATTCGGCGACGCGTCGAGCTTCCCAGAGCACGTCCTCCAAACCGGATTCCCGTGCCCAGTAGCTTTCTCGCAGGATCTCGGCGTACTCGGCCACCACGGCGGCCCATTGGAAGCGGGCGGAGGTGGCCTTGAAAGAAGGGGCGAAGTTCTCCCAGGCGATGGAGCGGGCGATCTCGATCACCTCGCCCAGGTCGGGATCCTCGTAGCGCACGCGGGCCGTCAGCGCTGGCTCACGTCTCGATGCCTCGGCGTGGAACTTGATCTCGTAGAGGGCGGTGACGCTGTGCCCGGGGCCAACCTCGCCGGCGTCCACATCGTCGTTTCGGAAATCCTCGTCGGCCACGTCCCGGTTCTCGTAACCGATGAGCCGGTAGCTCTGCACGACCGCCGGGTTGAAGTCGACCTGGATCTTGGCGTCGCGGGCGATCACCTGGAGCGTCGAGGTCAGATCTTTGACGAAGACCCGCTCCGCCTCCTTCAAGGTGTCGACGTAGGCGTAGAATCCATCGCCGTTGTTGGCCAATTGCTCCATCAGGAC
The DNA here is from genome assembly GCA_011046405.1 of Chloroflexota bacterium. Lineage (GTDB taxonomy): Bacteria > Chloroflexota > Anaerolineae > B4-G1 > B4-G1 > DSAR01. The sequence continues at coordinate 643 of DSAR01000372.1, forward strand.
GTCGTTGTAGTTCCCCATCCCGAAACCCACCGTGGTCAGGTAGATGCCGCGATCGGCGTAATCGCGGATCTGTTCCAGGATGGAATTGGGGCCGGTGTGGCCGACGTTGGCTACGCCATCGGAACACAGGATGACCCGGTTGGTGACCTGGGGATCGAAGGCCTCGGCGGCTATGCGATAGCCGAGAATCAATCCCTCTTCGGCGTAGGTCGAGCCGCCGGCGACCAGGCCGTCGATGGCGCGCAAGATGTGACGCTTGCCGTCGCCGACGAAGGTGGGCTCTAATATGACCCGGCCCTGGGAGCCGTAAATCACGATGCCGACCCGGTCGGTGGGGCGCAGTTCTTCGACCAACATCCACAGGGCGTCTTTGACCAACGCCAGCCGGTTTTCCATCGACATCGAGCCGGACACGTCGATGACGAAGGTCAGGTTGACGTCCTTGCGGGCCTCGGGAGGGATTTCGTAGCCCTTGATCCCGACGCGCACCAGGTAATGGCGCTCGTTGCCGTAGCGCGAGGGTGCCCCTTCCAGGTGCATGGCGAAAGCGCCATCGCGCCGGGCCGGGGGCTCGTAATCCTGCTCGAAGAAATTGACGTACTCCTCCACGCGCACCGAATCCTTGGGCGGCAGGTACCCATCCCGCAGGTAACGGCGCATGATGGTGTAGGAGGCGGTGTCGACGTCCACGGCGAAGGTGGAGAGATGGTCGTCCTCGGTATCGATGAAGGGATTGACGCCGTAATGCTCGTAGAACGTGTCGGCGTAGGGCTCGTCGTTGGGTGGGACGAGGCCGCCGGTCGAGGGATAGGGGCCGTCGTTGGGTGGCGGGGCTGTTGAGCGGGCCTGGTATACCGCCTCAACTTCTACCTCTCGTGTGACGGCAACCATCTCTAGCGGCACCGCCGTTGACTCTACGACGATCTCCCTCGTGGCCTGTATTGGGGCGGGAGCGCCACAACCGGTGAGTAAAGTGGTGCTGAAGACTATGAAGGCGGCGATCAAGCAAGCGATCTGGGTGAAACGGGTTTTTCGATACATTTTTCTCCTCCTGTGAGTGTGAGTGATTGACGCGACCCATTGGCCGCTTCTATCACTTACATGTCGTTTGGGAGAAAAATGTTCAAAACCTCAGTGTCATCGGATAAGTAGGCGTAGGGCGTGACCTGCGACGAGCGATTCTCGTCATGCAGACATCATCATGTCACCATGAGTTGACTTGACCATCTGGGCCACTTGGCATAAAATGGAATCCAGACCTATCTTCTCAATCTGTCCGGTTTTAAGAACACGTGATCGTTGATCGTCACCCCATCGGGAGATTGTCTGTCTGACCATGCGACTGACGACTATCAGATTATTTTTGCAGGAGTTGTTGTTATGAATCTATATATTGGCAAGACACTGGGACGTTATCAGGTTGTCGAGCAGATTGGCCAGGGGGGGATGGCGACTGTCTTCAAGGCGTACCAGCCCGCCATGGATCGCCACGTAGCCGTGAAAATTCTGCCGAGTCATCTCATGCAGGATGCTACATTTATGGCCCGGTTTACCCAGGAAACGCGTGTGCTGGCGCAGCTCGAACATCCGCACATCTTGCCGGTGTACGATTACGGCGAGCAGGAGGGCGTCGCTTACCTGGTGATGCGCTACATCGAGGCGGGCACACTGCACGATCTGATCGCGCAGCAAGGGACGTTGAGCCTGCACGAGGTCGTGCGCATCGTGAGTCAGGTGGGAAGCGCGCTTGGATACGCCCACGATCGAGGTATCATTCACCGTGACATCAAGCCGAGCAACGTGCTGATTGACCCACTGGGCAACGCTTTTCTCACCGACTTTGGCATCGCCAAGATCGTCGCCGGAGCGTCGAACTTTACCGGGACCGGTAATGTCATTGGAACGCCCGATTACATGGCCCCCGAGCAGGGATTGGGCAAAGCCCTCGATGCGCGCTGTGACCTATACTCGCTTGGGATCATGCTCTACGAGATGACGACGGGCCGGGTACCCTTTCACGCCGATACGCAGTTGGCGGTGATGATGAAGCACGTCCACGATCCCCTGCCGTTGCCACGTTCTTTCTGCCCGGATATCCCGGAAATGGTCGAGCGCGTCATTCTCAAATCGCTGGCGAAGTCGCCCGACGAGCGCTTTCAGACGGCGCCGCAAATGGTGCAGGCGCTGGAGTGCGCGGTCAAAGGCGAAGACCTGCCCATGGACGTGGATTTGCCAGCTGCCCCCGCTGTCACGAGGAAGTTCGAAACGCTCGAGTCGTCCGACGAGCAGATGGGCACAGAACTGTTGTCCGCACAGCCCGAACCTGTTCCTCATGCCCCCACCGAATCGCTGCCCGCGTCGCCCGTCGCACCCCAAACGGCGGCGGGCAAGCGGTCTCTGCCGTGGCTGTACATCGCCGGGGGGCTGCTCGGTCTGCTCGGCCTGGTGCTAGTAGCCTTGTTGGTGCGGGACACATCCCCGCCCGACGGGGATCAAGGCCTGGCGCACGATGTCACCGCTACTCCCACGTCTACTCCCCAGCCCGAAGCCACCGCGATCCCGGCCCCGTTCAGCGCCGAACTGGTTTTGGACAACCAGGATCCAGCGAGTCGTATCGAGGCAGGGTCGTGGGATGCGTGTAATGCCGGGGATTGTGGTGGCATCCCGTATGGCGACGATTTTCTCTACGCCGAACCCGGTTGTGTCGACTGCCGGGCGAGTTACAATTTCCGTCTTGCCACAGGTGGCCTGTACGACGTCTGGGCCTGGTGGCCCCGGGGCGAGGATCGCGCTACCGACACGCCGTTTACGCTGGTGTATGGGGAGAACGAGACGAGCATAGCCGTGAACCAGCGCGAGTATGGCAACACCTGGTATCCGCTGGCGACTTTATCGCTGACAGCCGGTTCTGAATTCAACGTGATCGTCGGCGGTAGCGATACCGGCTACGCCAACTTCGATGCCCTGCAACTGACTCCGGCGACCGGCTGGCGCACCTATGTGAATCAAAACATCTTGCACGCCGTGGCGCTCCAGGGCGACGTCGTCTGGGTGGGAGGACTATCGGGCGTGGTGCGTTGGGCGTCGACGCGCCAGACTTACGAAGATTTCACCGTGATGGAGGGATTGCCCGATAACAGGATCAACGCGTTGCTGGTGGATGATGAAAACCGGCTATGGGCGGCGACCGATTTGGGTATTGCGATTTTTGACGGTAAAACGTGGTTTGCCCTTGACGAGGGAGCCGGCCTCGCAGCAGCACAGACGAACACGCTTTTCAAGGACGCAAATGGGGGGATCTGGGCTGGAATGTCCTACGTCGACCCGCCGCTGGCGTATTACGATGGCAGCGAATGGCGCGCCGCCCCCGACGCGCCTCTGCCCGTCGACTTCGCCAATCCGCAGATCCTCGTGTACGACGAAGTAGCCGGTCTCTTCGTTGGTCTGGGGCATAAAGGACTGGCCCACTTCGATGGGGAAACGTGGCGTCTCTACACGAAGGAGAATGGACTGCCGGATAACGTCATTACCGGATTGCAGATTGCCGATGAGAATGTGTTGTACCTGACTTTCTCCAGGGGCGCTGCCTGGATGGACGTGACGAGGGGCGCCTTTACCTCCTTGCCGGAGTTGGATGGCATGATTCTCCACGCCGTTTACGAGACGCAGGATGGGCGACTGTGCTTTGGCGGTGAGGGTGTCTATGTGTACGATCCCGACGATGATGATTGGACCTCCTTCACCGCCGCCGAGTATCCCGAATTGGACTGGCCGGTGCGCGCCATCGCCGAAGGAGACGGCGTGATGTGGTTCGCCACCGAAGGTGGTGGGCTGCTGCGTTACGACGGCGAGAATTTTGAGACCTGGAGCATTCCGGGAGCCTTGCGCAGTAACGTGGTGCGCGCTATCCGCCAGGATGACGCCGGCGTGCTGTGGTTTGCGCACAGGAGCGTGGGGTTGAGCCGGTATATCCCCGACCAGGGCGCGTGGCAGTTGTTTGACGAAGCTGATGGAGCGTACAACGATCCCGGTATTCCCGGCGTGGATAGCGCGGGCCAGATCTGGGTCGGCGGGTACGGGCAGTTGCGCTATTATGATGGCTCCGGGTGGCGCGTTCTAAATCCCAGCGCATTAGACGGCGTGTCGGTCTACGGCGTCACGTTTGGGCCAGACGACGTTATGTGGGTGCAGGGGACTTACAAGACGTTGTTCCGCTACGACCCGCGCGACGAAAGCTGGATGACTTTCACGCCAGACGATCACCCGTCTATCGACAGAATCCACGCGATCTACGCAGCGCCCGATGGAACGTTCTGGGTCGCCGGCGAGAGTGGCCTGGCAACCTATGATGGAGACAGGTGGCAGACTGAAACCCTTGATCAAGCGGACACCCTCTTCAAAGCCGTGAGCGGAGGCTCAGACGGCAGTATATGGGCGGCGTCTGCCAACAACCTCTATCACCGGACCGCTGATGGCTGGAAGCGTTACGATTGGGTTGCCAGTGGGATCAGGGGCGTGCAAGGGGCCGCCGATGGCACCGTGTGGGTCTGGAGTTTAGGCCTGGGAAACTTCGATCCGGAAGATGAAAGTTGGCGAATTTTCACCCCGGAGGACGGTCTCGCGCCCGGTTTCATTTCAAGCGTCTTGATCACACAGGACGGCGTCGTCTGGGTGGGTACAGACCAGGGAGTCAGCCGGTACGTGCCATAGGTCCACCTGGAAACCGGACAACCTGCATGAACTTGGCGTGCCGATCGGCGACGATAGCCCGGCGCGTCCCGTCCGGCGGAAGTGCGCCCCATTTCATCTCATTCAAGACCGTGTGTGTTCCATCATCTAACGTCCAACGCCCAACAACATTCGTGTCATTCGTGATCTGGAGATGTCGCTTCTTCCCCGCCTTTCCGGGCCTTCTCCGCCACCTTGCGGATCACCGTGGCCACGCCCGCAGCCGGGTTGAGCAGACAGGCGACGGTGACCTCCACGATGTCGTCGGCCATCAGGCCCAGGGTCTCCAGCCAACGCCGGACCTTGTTGGGATTGGCCTCTTCTCCCTTGGCGACCTCCGCCTGGATTTTCTCGACCGTCTCGGTCAGTTCCGCCTTGTCGACGTCGGCGTCCGGGGGGCGGGACTCGATTTTCCGGTAGACACGGTCGAACAATCGAGCCAACGCCTCGCCGCTCACACCTTGCGTCTTGGTCACCGTGGCGTGGGAGCCATCGCCGATCACGTTGCCATCGCCGGTGATCTGGACGCTGTCGCGGCCCACAAAGCTGCCCCCTTGTACGGTGACGCTGTGGCCCACGTAGGCCCCGCCGCCGGTGTCGATAGCGGTGTGGGACGCCTGCCGGTACTGGTCCAGCAGATCGTCCAACCGGCGGGCCAGGGCTGCATCGGCGGACAAGAGCGCCTGCATGACACCCGCCAGGGCAGGGGCATGTTGCTGCGGCGTCGCCTGGAACTGGCGCCAGATAGGGCCGTATGCCGGGTCGTCCGCCAGGCAGCTGGCCAATTCAGTTTCCATATCCCGCGCCACCGTCAGGGCCCGGGCCCCGTGCTGCTGGGTCACCGTTTCCCCGTCGTCGATGATCAACTCGCCCACGACCTCGACCACGTCGTCAGCAATAGCTTTGTGTGCGCTCATCTTCGTTCTCCTGACTTGAATTGGATCCTGGCTTCTTCCCCATCAATCGTTCAAACTCCCAGGCTTCACCGGGGGAGAGTCGATAGATGACCAGCAGGTGCTGGACGATCAGGACCGCGCGCTGCTCGACCGCCTCCAATTGGCCAGGGTTCGGTTGGATGCGACAGGCCTCCAGCAAGAGCGCCGTCTCGCGATTGAGCCGCGCCAGTTCGTCGGCGGCTCGCTCCAGGGCGGCGACGTCCAGGTAGCGCGCTGCAGGGAGTTTGGAGGCCTGGGTGAGCAGGCGTTGTTTCAACGTTTTCCACGGCATGCCGTCGAGTTCCCAGGCCACCGGCTCCGTCAACAGCTTGGTCGCCCGGCGCAATAGGTCGATCGGTTTCGCCTGTTCGATCTGGCGCTCCAGTTCCCTGATCTGACGCCGGAGGTATCGCTCCTCCTTCACCAGTTGGAGCGGCACGTCGGTCTGGCACACGTACTCAGCCTTGCGCTCGAGGACCAGGGCCAGGTTCTCGCGGACGTCGGCCAGTTGCCGGCGCAGTATGGCTCCGTCATCGCTCATGGGTGACCTCTTTCTCCAGTTTTTCCACTAACTCAGCCATGCGTGCCTCCAGGCGTCGTCTTTCCTTGATCAACTGGAGTGGCACGTCGGTGCTCATCACGTACGCCGATATCCGCTCCTCGATCAACAGGAGATTGTCGCGGGCCTCGGCCAGTTGGCGGCGCAGCGAGGTCGTTTCTGCCGGTGTGGTGTGAGGCGTTTCGGGTGACGTGGGTGGGGTCTTGGTTTTCGTCTGGTCTCGGCCCACGAAGTCGCCGCCGTGCACGGTGACGTTCCCGGCGACGTAGGCCCCGCCGCCGGTGTCGATGTGGGTGGCGTGTCCCAGGGGAGGCGCCGCTTCTGGCATGTCAGGTGGTGCGCCCTTGTCAGGCCGACAGAGCGCGCTGTAGGAGATTTCCAGGGTCTCCAGCGCCAACCGGTTGAGCCGGTCGACGATCTCGGCTCGCTCGGCGCGGCGGGTCTCGGTATCGCCGTAGCGGCGCGCCGCCGTCACGTTTTCCTTCAGCCGCTGCTGGTAGATCAACGCGTCGGGATAGCGTGGATGGTCGCGGCTCAAGCGTTCCAAAAAGGCCTGTAAGCCTGTCTCGTAAGGGGTGTAAGGATCGGTCATCGGTCACCTCGGGCTGGTGGGTCGGTATATTGGTAGGCTGGTATATTGGTAGGCTAGTTGCTCGGCTCAAGTATACTTCAAGCTTTCTCTGGGAGCAAATGCATTAGTGGTATCTTCTCAATAAACCGGGGGCTTGTTCGTAGTAGGCGCTTCAGCGCCCCTAAAAGCGCACTGAAGCCGCTATATAGCGCGCTATCTAGCGCGCGCACTACGAACAGATTCACCCCAAGTCATTGAGAAGATTCCATTAGTGCGTGTGTGAGGTGTTTAGCTAACCAGACGATGGCACCGTGAGCTGATTCCAAACTGCCGAAGCCTAGCGTGACCTTTGACCAGCGCTTGTAAACTGCATAACTGGAACAGCGGATTATGGCCCTGGGGGACTAGCAATCCGCCTTACATACGATTCGAGTTCTAGTTGTGCGATTCAGGGCTGGTGGTCAAACATGATGCTGGAAAACGGGGAGAATATCTCGTGTATGGAAATTGTCGGTTGAGCGTAGCCATAACGCTACCTGAACGGAGTTGACGAAAGCCCTCGAACCGGGTATCATATCCAAAGGTATGGACGATGCGCCCACATACATCACTCAGGAGGTGTGGTCATAAACGAGCAAACTCCACAGCTTTCTCTCGTCATTCCTATGTACAACGAGGAAAAGCGGATTCAAGGTACGTTGGACGCGGTGTTGGCCTGGTTGAACGAGCAATCCCTGACCTGGGAGCTGCTCATGGTCAACGACGGCAGCACCGATGCGACGGCGGAGATTGTCAAGGCCGCGATGCGCGACCATTCCCAAATCGCCATGATCGACAATCCCCACAGTGGTAAATCATATACGTTGCGCACGGGCATCCTGAACGCCCGGGGCGAGTACGTTCTCCACGCCGATGCGGATCTTTCGACGCCGCCCGGTGAATTTGAGAAATTACTGGCCCCTCTCCGCGATGGTTACGACGTCGCAATTGGTTCCCGCACCGGTCGGACCAACGCCCCGTGGTATCGCCAGGTGATGAGCGTGGGATTCCCGCTGCTGGTCCGGATCCTGGTGGTCCGGGGCTTGCACGATACCCAGTGCGGGTTCAAGGCTTATCGAACCCAGGCGGCTCAGGACCTGTTCAGGCGCGCGCGCCTCTATTCGGAACCGTCGGAATCGTTGAAACAGCCGCGCGTGACCGCCGGGTCGGACGTAGAGATCCTTTTTCTGGCCCGGAAGTTGGGCTATAGAATTAAAGAGGTGCCCGTCACGTGGATCTACGCCGGACATACCAAGGTCAATCCCCTTCAGGATAGCCTGCTGGCTGTGATGGACATGTTACGTATCCGGTGGTATGGCCTGACCGGCGTCTATAACCAAACGAAGACGGTATGAAACCGGATTTGACGGAGGAACGTGCATTGCGGGCCGCCGGACACCTGTGTGTCGCCGGCGTGGACGAGGCCGGGCGTGGCGCGTGGGCCGGGCCGGTCTGTGCGGCGGCGGTCGTCTTACCCCTCGACCGTCACGATTTGCCCCAATTGTTGGACGGCGTCTGTGACTCCAAGCTATTGAGCCCGGCGCGACGAGAGGAACTGTGGCCCGTGATCCGAGAAGTGGCGCAGGCTGTTGGGGTGGGGTGGGCTGCGCCGGCCGAGGTGGACGCGCTCGGTATCGCGCCGGCGACGCGTCGGGCTATGGCGCGGGCGGTAGCGGGCCTTGAGTCGGGCCTTGAGTCGGGCCTTGAGTCGGGCCTGACGCTGTTGATCGACCACGTGCGCTTGCCCGAGATCGACCTGCCCCAGCGAGCGCTTTCCAAGGCGGATGCCCGTTGTCTCAGCGTGGCAGCCGCCAGCATCGTGGCCAAGGTAGAACGAGACTGCGTGATGGTGGCCCTGGAGCGCGATTTCCCCGGTTACGGTTTCGCCGCCCACAAGGGCTACGGGACGCCCCAACATCGAGTGGCGCTGGAGTGCTTGGGACCGACGCCCATACACCGCATGAGCTGGCGTCCTCTCCGAGATCTGGCGGAGGCGTAATGCGGCTGGCCCTGCTTCACGATTGGCTCAACCAATTGGGCGGCGCCGAGGATGTGCTCGAGACATTGGTGTCAATGTTCCCCCGGGCGCCGGTTTACACCTCGATCTATTGGCGGGAGGGTATGCCGGCCGCCTACCGGGACTGGGACATTCGCCCGACGTGGATGGATCGTTTGCCCGGCATCTATCGCCACCACCAGGCTTACTTTCCCCTGTATCCCCTGGCCTTTTCTCGACTGCGTCTGACCGGTTACGACGTCGTGTTGAGCAACAAGTCGGGGTTTTGCATCGGCGTCCAGGCGGAACAGGCGCTGCACATCTGCTATTGCCTTGCGCCAACCCGGTACGTGTGGGATTTCGACGCCTACGCCGCCCGCGAGGCGCTCTCGCCGGCGGTGCGGGCTATTTTGCGTCCCCTCGTCGCGTTCTTGCGCCGATGGGACTACGGGGCCGCCCAGAGGGTGGATCACTTCGTCGCCATCTCCAGCGAGATCCAGGCGCGCATCCGTCGCTACTACGGACGGGAATCGACCGTCATCTACCCCCCGGTGGAGACGGACCGTTTCGAGCCGGCGAATACCCAGGACGACTATTACCTGATCGTCTCCCGCCTCATCCCCTACAAGCGCATCGACCTGGCGGTACGGGCCTTCAACCAATTGGCGTTGCCGCTGCTCATCGCCGGTGACGGGCGAGACCGGGAACCCCTGGAAGCGCTGGCGGGGCCCAACGTGACGTTTTTGGGGCGTGTGCCCGACGAAGATTTGCCGGACCTGTTCGCCCGCTGCCGGGCCTACGTCCTGCCGGGTTTGGAGGATTTTTGTATCTCGCCGGTTCAGGCCCAGGCGGCGGGACGCCCGGTGATCGCCTATCGCGCCGGGGGCGCCCTGGACACCGTCGTCGAGGGGGAGACGGGCGTCTTCTTCCACGAGATGACGCCAGAGGCGCTGGCGTCGGCCGTTGCCGGTTTCGACGTCGACGGGGTCGACCCGCGCGCGTGTGTGCGGAACGCGATGCGCTTCGACGCCAGTGTGTTCAAGCAGGCGTTGAGTCGCTATATCGAACGGCGGGTGGCAAACACGGTGAGACAGGAAGTGTGTAAGGAGGCGTCATGGAATTGAGAACGTACTGGAAAGTTTTGTTACGGCGTTGGTGGCTCGTCGTCGTCCCGGTGCTCGTCGTTGGGGTTTACGCGGCGGCGACCTACGTACCACCGGCGCCCGGTTACCAGGTGGTGATGCGTTTCGCCGCCGGATCGCAGCCCGCTGGCCTGAGCGTCGATTACGACCGCTACTATCCCTGGCTGACGTCAGAGTACATCGCCAACGGGCTGGCCGACGCGGCCCAGACCGGCGCCTTCGCCGAGGCAGTCTCGGCGCGCCTGGTCCTGGCGCAGATCGACGTCCCGCCCGGGGCCATCCAGCCGAATATCGTGACCGACAACGCCCAGTCGATCCTGCTCGTGTACCTGAACTGGCCCGACGCGGAACAGATCGTCCCTGTCGCCGAGGCCATCGTAGTTGAACTGACCGAGAATGGCGCAGCCTACTATCCTCAATTGGCCGGCGTGGGGCCGCCGCTCCGGCTGTTGGATGCCCCAGTCCCTCGCCAGCTGGCCCCTGGATTGCGCAGCCAGTTGATGGGGCCGACGATCAAGGTGGGGCTGGCGGCCGTCGTCGGTGTGGCGCTGGCCCTCCTGTGGCACTATCTCGATCCCACCGTGCGCGAGCCGGCGGAGGTGGAGGAACTGGAGGTGGCTTTGTTGGCGGTGGTGCCCCGCCGGTAGCCACTTCGCTTACAAGAGCATTATGTGGAGATCTGTGTCATCCGTGAGCCATCACGACTGACTGCACAAGTCTGGATTTTGTCGGTTAGGCCCTGATATGGTACAATACCGCCCGTTCCCCGTAAGGAGGTGTGGACGATGGAGTTAATGGATTACGTTCGAATTCTACGCAAGCGCTGGTGGATCATCGTCGCGGCCGTCGTGCTGACCGCCGGCAGCGCATTTCTATTCAGCAAGTTGCAACCGGCCGAGTACAAATCGACCGTCGAGATCATCGTCGAGCCGGCCCGGCCGGATTGGGGCTTGGCCCAATCGGCCAAGATGCTCCTGCGGACCTACATGACCGTGATCAACTCGAATTACAAGGCCCAGCAAGTCATCGATCGGTTGCAGCTCTCGATGACGCCCGAGGGATTGCGCAGCAACGCTTATTTTGCCGTCGAGGCCGATCGGATGGTCATCAAACTGGAAGTGGAAGATTATGACGGTGAGCAGGCGAATCGCATCGCCAAGACGTGGGCTGTGTTGTTGAAAGAGTGGCGCGACGAGCAGAATTCCAAACAACGCAAGGAGGATCAGGTCGAGGCCTACTTGCGCGACGAGCCGACCTATTACCAGTCCTGGCCGAAGACCAAGACGGTCACAGCGGCCGGGGGGGTGTTTGGGTTATTGATCGCTGGCGGGGTCATTGTCTTCCTGGAGTGGTTGGAGGCCGGCGTCGTTCACACACCCCGGGATTTGGAACGACAACTGGATGTGGTCGTGGTGGGCGCGATTCCCGCCGCGGACCGATAGCGCCTATTCAGTGACATTCTTGTTTTTTGTGCAAGAATTTGGCAGTCAGTAATTCTTTATGGTTCCGGCTCTGTCCGGGATAGGGCCTAACCGATAAGATTCTCGTACGGCGTGCAAGAATTTGGCAGTCAGTAATTCTTTATGGTTCCGGCTCTGTCCGGGATAGGGGGAACTATGGCTGAAACATTAGACCTGATCACGTTGACCGATCCTCGCAGCCCGGCGGCCGAGGCCTATCGCACGTTGCGCACCAACTTGACCTTCGCGGCCCTGGATAAGCCCCTCGAGACCTTGATTGTCACGTCGGCGGCGCCTGGCGAGGGCAAATCGACCGTGCTGGCGAATCTGGCGATCACGATGGCGCAGGGCGAACGGCGCGTCGTGCTGGTGGATGCCGATCTGCGTCGCCCGGGATTGCACGAGATCTTCGGGGTCTCCAACGAGCGCGGGGTCACGAGCACGATCGTCGAGCAGGGCGCGCTGGATGATCCGCCCCTGGTGGACGTAGGTCTGGATAACTTGCAACTGTTACCCAGCGGGCCGTTGCCGCCTAACCCGGCCGATATTTTGGGGTCCCGGCGGATGGAACAGATGATCGAGGCGCTCCAAGCGCGGGCTGACGTGATCCTGTTCGATGCGCCGCCCGTCGTTGCCGTCACCGACGCCGCCGTGTTGGGCACCAAGGTGGATGGCGTGTTGCTAGTCGTCAGCGCGGGACGGACCCGGCGCGAACACGTGCAGCGGGCGCGCGATCTATTGGAGCGGGTCCACGTGCGCCTCATCGGGGCGGTGTTGGACAATGCGCCGCGCGACGTGACGTTGGGCGGCTATTAGTAGAAAGGTTGCTAACCCAGGCAAGGCTTTCGACAGTGGCGGGTGCTCCATCCGTTTCAAAAAGACGGCAGACTGGGTGGTTACGAAAGGAGATCTCAAATGAAGGGACTGATTTTAAGCGGCGGAAGGGGAACGCGTTTGTATCCCTTGACCTACACCAGCGCCAAGCAATTGATCCCCGTCGCCAATAAGCCCGTTCTCGTGCGCGTCATCGAGGCCATTCGAGACGCCGGCATTGACGAAATTGGCATCGTCGTGGGCGACACCGCCGAGGAGATCAAGACCGCCATCGGGCGCGGCGGGCGTTGGGGGGTCGAGGTGACCTACATTCGCCAGGATCAACCGCTGGGCCTGGCCCACGCTGTCAAGGTGAGCCAGGATTTCCTGGGTGACGAACGTTTCGTGATGTTCCTGGGCGATAACGTGATCCAGGGGGGTATTTCTGGGCTGATTGGTCAGTTTTCGTCGAGCGGTTGGAACAGCCAGATTGTGCTCACCCGGGTATCCCACCCGGAGCAATACGGTGTGGCGGAGTTGGATAATGAAGGCAAGATTGTACGCCTGGTCGAGAAACCCAAGGAGCCTTTGTCTGACCTGGCGTTGGTCGGCATCTATATGTTCGACCATCACGTCCACGAGGCGGTCGATCACATCACCCCTTCCTGGCGCGGCGAGTTCGAAATCACCGACGCGATTCAGTGGTTGGTCGAACAGGGGTATGACGTCTATCCCTACGTGCATCGCGGATGGTGGATCGATACGGGGAGCCCCGGCGCTATGCTGGACGCCAATGGATTGGTGCTGGAGGAGTTGACGCCCGCCATCGAGGGGTACGTGGACCGGGATTCCGAGGTAGACGGTCGCGTCACCATACAGCAAGGGGCGGAGATTATCAACAGTGTCATTCGAGGGCCAAGCATCATCGGCGAGCGCTCGCGCATCGTCAATTCTTACGTGGGGCCTTTTACCTCGATTTACCACGACGTCCTGGTGGAAGATAGCGAGATCGAACGCGCGATCGTGCTTGAGCACAGCGAGATCCGGGACATTCCGGCCCGGATTCAGGACAGCCTGATTGGGAGACAGGTCATACTGGCGAGGTCGCCTATCAAACCCAAGGCGTATAAGTTGACCCTGGGCGATCACAGCCAGGTAGGTATCCTGTAAATTGCTGGTCATCGACGTGATGGATGCCAACCGACGTCCTGTTGTGTAGGCGATACCTAGAGAGGATTCAATGCGCTGTCCTGAATGCGGAAACGACATCCCCGAAAACCTCCGGCTTTGCCCGACGTGTGGGGTGATGGTGGAGGAGACTCAGCCCATGCGTCGATCCTGGTTCGGGTCAAAACGCTCGGTCGAGAATGACGTCTTCTTGACGCCAGAGCCCGAGGAACAAACTGGAGTGCACGCCCAGTGGCAACGTTTGAGGCCGATTTTGTTTTGGGGGCTGGGCTTCCTGTTTGTTTTGATCGTCAGTGTAGCCGGATCCGCTTATTTTGCTCTCTACCAGGGAGAACGGGATCGGACAGAACAGCGCCAGGCGTTAGCCGCACAACATTACCAGAAAGGATTGCAGCGCCTCGACGCTGGAGAATATGACCTCGCCATCGCCGAGTTCGAGTACGTGTTGAAACTCGACCCGACCCATCCGAGCGCTGCTGAGGGGATCGCTGCGGCGAGAGATCGACGGGATGCGATTCCAACAGCGACGCCGACGGTCGAAGCGACCGAGGTCTACACGATCGACGTTGAGGGCATATACCAGGAGGCCTTCGCTCACTATGAGGCGGGAGAGTGGGAGAAGGCCGTCGACAAGCTCACTCAGGTGAGGGTGCTCGATCGCTCGTATCGAACCGACGAGGTTGAGGAGATGCTCTTCAACAGTCTCTACAACGCGGGGAAGGCGGCCCTGGAGGACGAGCACTTCGAAAAAGGGGTCTTCTATCTCGACCAGGCGGTGGCCCTGCGGCCCCTGGATGAGGAGGTCCTGTATCAACGTCAATTGGCTGTCAAGTACATGACCGCCCTGGGATACTGGGGCGTCGATTGGGAACGGTGCATTCAGCAGTTCAGCGAATTGTACACGATGGCGCCCAACTACCAGGACGTTTTCTATCGTCTCTACCGGGCTCACGTCTCCTATGCCGATGCGTGGTACAAGCAGAGAGAGATGTGCCCGGCCGAGTTGGCGTATGGAAAGGCGCTCCAACTGATGAACGATACCACGGTGGAGCAAAAGCGGGCCGAGGCAAACCAGATTTGCCTGGTTGCCACACCGACGCCGATCTCTTCGATCACGGGGACGGTGTCGATCACGCTGACCGAAGCGCCACAGGGCTTCGATGTGGGCCGGTTGGCCTATCCCAATTACAATGCCCAGACCGGGGTCTATGATGTGTATGTGCTCTTTGCCGACGGAAACTTGCTTCGCAGGATGGTTGGCGCAGCCGACCAACCGGCCTGGGCCGGCGGAAGTGGTGCGTTGTGTTACCGGGATTTGATCTCGCCAGGCGTCGCGCTGTTGGGCGCGGGCGAGAGCACGGGCCGGACGTTGCGCTCTGGCGCGGGCCTGGCGTGGCCAACTTTCTCTCCTGACGGCAGTCGTATGGCCTACGCGGAGCAAGGGGCCGACGGTCGATGGCATATCTACCTGACATCGACCGACGGCCCGTCCGAGCCCGTGCGGCATGCGCAGGGGAAAGGGCCGGCGTGGAGTGCGACGGGGCTCCTGGCCTGGACCGGGTGTGATGATACGGGATGCGGCATCTTCGTCGACAATCCCGACGATGGCCAACCAGGGACTCGTTTGACTGCCAGCGCCAACGACATCGCGTTGAATTGGTCGCCCAATGGAGAGTTGATCGCCTATATGTCTGACGTGAGCGGCAATTGGGACGTATATCTACTCAACGTCTCGGGTGGGGTGGCGAGATTGACCGATAACCTGGCCTCCGATGGATTGCCGGCGTGGTCGCCCAACGGGGCCGAGCTGGCCTTCGTGTCTAACCGGGATGGAAATTGGGGCATTTACCTGATGGGTCCGAATGGAGAGAATCAGCGCCAGATGCTCGCTCTGGGCCCCAGCATGCCTGCGTGGCAGACACAACGGCTTTCCTGGGCCTGGTAAAAAGACGGCCATTCGACTTACCTTGACGGAAAGGTCTAAAAGCGGTATACTTGATAGGCGTACGGGGCGTGGCGCAGACGGCTAGCGCGCTGCGTTTGGGACGCAGAGGTCGCCGGTTCAAGTCCGGCCGCCCCGACTTGCGGGTGTTGCAAAATGGTATTGCCACAGCCTTCCAAGCTGTTGTTACGGGTTCGATCCCCGTCACCCGCTCTAGCATTACCGGGCCCATAGCTCAGTTGGTCAGAGCAACCGGCTCATAACCGGTCGGTCGTTGGTTCGAGTCCAACTGGGCCCACTTCTTTAGAGCAACCGCCTACGTGTTACAGCGAAGCGGTTGTTTTTTTGTTATGAGGTAACTACTCAGACCAGCCCTTTGCCGTGCCGGAGAATGGGCAGCAGGCTGAGTAGTTACGCTATGAGATAAACAGCGGTTACAGATCGAGGAGAAATACACCCACGCTTACGGAAGAGGGCTGGGGGGGGAACTGCCTTGACAATTCCGAGAAATTATGGTATCTTGCATGTCGTTGTTTGTTTCTGGCGATGGTCTTACGTGTACGGAGAGGGCCGAAAGAGCCAGATAGCCAGAATGTAAGCTTAATTAGCAAGGAGGCAGGAAAGATAATGGAAGAAGCAGGAAACGTAATGGAAGAAGCAGGAAACGTAATGGAAGAAAATGGTCGCACAACGGGGACAGTTCAGTGGTTTAGCCGCGTGAAAGGATATGGATTTATCCGCCCCGACGAGCAAGAGGAAGACGTGTTTGTTCATTACTCCGCCATTCGTGGCGAAGGGTACAGGAATTTGAACGAGGGTCAACGAGTCGAATTCGAAGTCGAAGATTCGCCCAAGGGCCCGCAGGCTGTGGACGTGATCAGGCTTGAGGGAGAAGAAAGTGAGTCGGTGACATCGACAGGGTTTAGCCTGTAGGTTGATCGGCCTGATTCAAGTGACATTGTAGGAACTTCTACTTCAGGTTCTTCAGCGTATCTGAGTTCCGGCAATAGCTGGACGAAGTCAGTTAAGTGAATCGCCTCTCCAGCCCCAGTTTACAACTGGGGCTTTTTTTATTGAGAAGCCGCCGCGAATCGCCGCCATCTTGGGACCCTATGAAGATCCAACGCAGTTTCTCGCCGCGTGTCGAACAGCGAATTTTCAGGCTCTCTGCTAGTTCGCGTGCTCGGCTTAGCAAACGGTCAATTTTTTGTCACGAATCCTTCGACTACGCTCAGGACAGGTTGACACGAGTAGATATGGAATCTTGTTTGACTTTTAGGGAATTTAGCGGTATCCTATGTTGAACAAGTATTAGTGAGGAGACGCTGCTATGTTGGAAGAAAATGAGCAATTGCCCGATTGGCTTGTCGAGCTTCGTGATCAGCAAATCACACAGCAAACGGAAGAGCAAGATTCAGAGCTAACCACCCCGCCACAGCCTGACGTATTTGCTCCAGAGCAACCCCCGGCCGAAGATGATTTTCCAGGACTTTCTATCTACGCCGAGGAGGCGGCCGTTGAGGATCGACTAGAACCAGAAGTGCAGGAGCCGCCTCAACCGAAAGATGCATTGGATAGCCTTCGGGAGCAGATGATCCAGGCCGAGGATGAATTTGAAGCGGAGGAAAACTTTTCTGGTCCGGCGGCTTTTTTGCAGCCGATCGTAAAAATGAAACCCACCCAGCGATTGGCTTTGGCGGTGATGTTCTTCCTCGAAGTGGCGATAGGCGGATGTGTGCTGTTATTGGTGACGGAACGCGTGGCGTTTCCGTTCTAGGGTCGCCAAGCCGGTTGTTGCTTCTGGCTCAGGCAGGTTCAGATTCAATGGATCGGAGCGCCGTCTTTTCTGACGAGCGTTCTCGCGCTTATGGCGGCCTTCGTGGCCGTTTTCACGTCTATTTTCACGATTACAGTTGGAACAAAGCGTGGATAAATGGGTTTTTCGTAGGGCAAGTGACTGTGGGTGAGGTTTGACGAAATGAATGAGAATCCTGAAGAGCACACAACCTGGGTATGGCGATCGGATCCCCGCGAGACGGCCCAGGTGCGTTTCCCCGATGGACGCGCCTTCGAGGCGCCGGCCGGGACGCCGTTGGAGACGTATGTCCAGGCGGCGGTGGGCCAGCGAGGCGTACCCATCATCGCGGCGCTGGTCGATGGCAAGTTGCGCGAGTTGACTTATCCCATCGAGCGGGACGTATCAGTGACGCCGCTATATCTGGCCGATTCGGATGGGGTGCGGATTTACCGGCGCTCGTTATCTTTTCTCCTGGTTGCAGCAGTGCGAGAGTTGTTCCCCGATGCGCAGATTTTTGTCGATTACACGTTGCCTTTTGGGGGCTATTTCTGCCAGGTGCGAGGGCGGGATTCCTTTACGTCGGAGGAGTTGGCACGTCTCAAGGCCCATATGCAAGACATCGTCGAGCAGGACGACCTGATCAAACGGGAGTTCGTGCCGTTGGAAAAGGCGGTCGAAACGTTCCAGGAGCAGGGTGAGATGGAGAAGGTCCGTCTGCTGAGGCATCGTCAGAAAGATTACCTGGCGCTTTACAGTTTGCGCGGTATGCGGGATTATTTCTACGGCTACATGGTGCCCTCGACCGGCTATCTCCGCTATTTCGATCTCTTGCTCTGGTCGCCCGGTTTCGTGCTCCAATACCCTCGCCGTCATTGGCCGACAGATTTACGACCCGTGCGCGATTATCCCCAGTTGACGGCCATTTTCCGCGAATATGGCGAGTGGTTGCACCTCCTGGGCGTGGAGTCGGTGAGCGAATTGAACGAGGCGATTGCCAGTAACCGGATCCGTGAGCTGATCCTGGTTGCCGAAGCGCTCCACGAGCAGCGCATCGCCCAGATCGCCGAGCAGATCGCCCGTCGCCGGGAGGACGTGCGCGTGGTCTTCATCGCCGGCCCTTCGGCGGCCGGGAAGACGACCTTCGCCAAGCGATTATCGATCCAGTTGCTGGCCCACGGGGTGCAGCCTTTTCCCCTGGCATTGGACAACTTCTTCGTGGAGCGGGATAAGACCCCCCGGGACGAAACCGGCGAGTACGATTTCGAGTCGCTCGAGGCATTGGACCTGGCGTTGTTCAATCAAAAGCTGGTCGCTTTGCTACAGGGCGATGAAGTGCAACTCCCCTCCTTCAACTTCTTAACCGGTCGTCGAGAAGCGGGCGACGTCGTGCAGCTTGGCCCCAACCACGTCGTGCTCGTCGAGGGCATCCACGGGTTGAATCCCAAGTTGGCGTCCTCGCTGCCCGAGACGAGCATTTTCCGCATCTACGTCTCAGCCTTGACGCAGCTCAACATCGACCGGCACAACCGCGTGCCCACCACCGACACCCGTCTCTTACGTCGCATCGTGCGCGACGCGACCTACCGGGGCTACACCGCCGAGGAGACCCTGGATCGTTGGGAAAGCGTGCGTCGCGGTGAGAAGCGGCACATCTTTCCCTATCAGGAGAACGCTGACGTCATGTTCAACTCGGCGCTGGCCTACGAGTTGGCGGTGCTCAAGCCGCTGGCCGAGCCGCTGCTATTGCAGGTGAAACCTAGCAGTCCCCGGCGGGTGGAGGTCAAGCGCCTGCTGGCCTTCTTGCAGTGGTTCGAAGCCTGTGGGCCTGATCTCATTCCCGATAATTCGCTCTTGCGGGAGTTCGTCGGCGGCTCGATCCTGCGGAATTACAGCCCGTAGGATTTAGCGACATCGCGTCATCGTCGAATTTGCGTATTCCTCCTGTACGCCAAGCGTTCCCTTTCCGACGACCAGGTTCTCCGTTTTTGTGCTATACTGGTACGTAAGTGTGACGTTGGATGCTTTTCAATGCGAAATGGGAGAGGTTCACCGGTGTCTCGCCTGCGAAAGTTAGGGCGTATTTTCATCCTTCTGGGGTTGCTGCTGGCAGTGGCCGCCTATGGCGTGTTCCGTTGGCTTGTGGTCGATCTCCCTTCCCCCGACCGGCTCTACGAGTGGGCGGCGGCGCCCTCGACCCGCATCTACGACCGCTACGGACGTCTGTTGTATGAGATCGTCGATCCACACGGCGGCGCGCACGCACCCATCCCACTGGCGGACGTACCGCTTGCCTGCTTGCACGCGACGGTCGCTACCGAGGATGCCAGCTTCTACCGGAACCCCGGCGTCGACCTGCGGGCCATCCTCCGGGCGGTGTGGATCAATCTACAGGGCGGCGAGATCCTCTCGGGTGGCAGCACGATCACCCAGCAGTTGGCCCGTAATCTGCTGCTTTCGCCGGACGAGCGGACCGAAATCAGCCTGACGCGCAAGCTGCGTGAGACGATCCTGGCCTGGCGATTGGCGCGGACGTATAGCAAGGACGAGATCCTCACGCTCTACCTAAACGAGACCTATTACGGCAACCTGGCCTACGGGCTGGACGCCGCCGCCCGCACCTATTTCGCCAAGGGCGCGATC
Source organism: Chloroflexota bacterium (assembly GCA_011046405.1). Taxonomy (GTDB): domain Bacteria; phylum Chloroflexota; class Anaerolineae; order B4-G1; family B4-G1; genus DSAR01. Next base: position 20,454 of record DSAR01000372.1, read on the forward strand.
GACCTGGACCTGGCGGAATGCGCGCTCCTGGCTGGGTTGCCCCAGGCCCCGGCGATCTACAATCCCCTGGAAAGTCCCGATCTGGCCCAGAATCGGCAGCAGGTAGTGCTGGGCCTGATGGTCAAGCACGGCTATCTCACGCCTGATGAGGCCGATCTGGCCGCGCAGGAGAAGCTGCGCTTTGCATCGGCCCCTTTCCCCATCGAGGCGCCTCATTTCGTGATGCACGTGTGGAGTCGATTGGAGCGGGAATTTGGCCGGAAGGCGATTTACACCCAAGGCCTGCAGGTCCACACGACGCTCGACCTGGACGCGCAATATACGGCCCGGCGCATCATGCGCTACCGGCTGGCTCAACTGGCCGCCACCGGCGCGGGGCAGCCGGATAGCAACGTCCGCAACGCCGCCGTCGTGGTGATGCACCCGCACACCGGCGAGGTATTGGCCATGGTTGGCAGTCCGGACTATTTCGACCCGCAAATTGACGGCGCGGTCAACGGGGCGATGACGCGCCGTCAGCCCGGCTCCTCGATCA
>DSAR01000286.1 GCA_011046405.1 Chloroflexota bacterium
GGTGTGATGGGCAGGTGTTGGTCACCCACGACCTGTTGGGCCTGTTCGACCGCTTCACGCCCAAGTTCGTCAAGCAGTACGCCAACCTGCACAGTGTGATCGCCCAGGCGTTGGCAGCCTACCGGGACGAGGTCGAAGCGGGCCAATTCCCTGCGCCGGAACACACGGTCAACATGCCGGATGAGACGTGGGAAGCGCTGCTGGCGGAAGTCGGGGAGTAGGCTGTCATGGGCATCGCAATGGAAGATCAATCCGTCTTGATCGTGGGGACGGGGGCGCTGGCGTGCCTGTTCGCCAGTCGGCTGCCTGCGGCGGGCGCGAGCGTGACCATGCTGGGGACGTGGGAGGCGGGTTTGCAGGCCTTGCAACGGCACGGCGTCCGCGTGGAGGCCGCCGAAAGGTCTGAGCGCGTTTCAAGGGAGTGCGCCTATCCGGTGAAAGCGACGGCCGATCCCGGCGCGTGCGCCGGCGTCCGCCTGGCGTTGGTGCTGGTCAAATCCTGGCAGACGGCCCGGGTCGCTGCGCAGTTGGCCCAATGTCTCTCGCCCGAAGGGGTCGCGCTCACGCTGCAGAACGGCCTGGGCAACCGGGAGACGCTGACCGACGCCCTGGGCGCGGACCGCGTGGCGCTGGGCGTGACGACCACCGGGGCCACGCTGCTGGGGCCGGGGCGCGTGCGACCTGGCGGTGAGGGGTCCGTCTCGGTGGGCATTCATCCCCGGCTGGACCCGCTGGTCGACATCCTGAGGCAAGCCGGGTTCACAGTCGAACAAGTGGGCCAGGCCGACGACCTGTTGTGGAGTAAATTGGTCATCAACGCCGCCATCAACCCGCTGACCGCCCTGTTGCGTGTCCCCAACGGTGAGCTACTGCGTCGCCCCTCCGCCCGCGCGCTGATGGCCCAACTGGCCCGCGAGGCGACCGCCGTCGCCCGGGCCCTGGGCCGCCAACTGACCTACCCGAACTCGGTGGCGACCGCCGAGGATGTGGCCCGCCGCACTGCCGTCAACCACTCCTCGATGTTCCAGGACGTGCAGCGTGGCGCGCCAACCGAGATTGACGCCATCTGCGGGGCCATCGTTTCCGTCGGTGAGCAACAGGGCGTGCCGACGCCGGTCAATCGCACACTCTGGCGTCTGGTCAAAGCCTCGTTAGAAGGAGTGGGAGAAAAAGAAAGAGAAGGAGAAAGAAAATATGCAAACCGTGACAGCCTTTCCTGATCTGCGCGCCGCCCGGGCGCAACTGCTCGAACCGGTGGGCCTTGTCCCCACAATGGGCTACCTACACGAGGGCCACCTCTCACTGGTCCGCCGAGCGCGGACCGAGTGTGCCAGCGTGGTCGCCAGCATCTTCGTCAACCCGACTCAATTCGGCCCGGGAGAGGATTTAGCCGCCTATCCCCGCGACCTCCCCAGCGACCAGCGCCTGCTGGAAAGCGAGGGGGTCGATCTGGTCTGGACGCCGACGCCGGAGGTGATGTACCCGGAGGGTTTCCAGACCTGGGTCACCGTGGAAGAGGTCACACAGCCGTTGGAAGGCGCCCGCCGGCCTGGCCACTTCCGGGGCGTGACGACGATTGTGGCCAAGCTGTTCAACGGCGTCCTGCCGCAGCGGGCCTACTTCGGCCAGAAGGATGCCCAGCAGGCGCGCGTCATCCAGCAGATGACGCGCGACCTGAATTTCCCCATCCAGATCGTCGTCTGCCCCATCGTGCGCGAAGCGGATGGCCTGGCGATGTCCAGCCGCAACACTTACCTTGATCCCGACGAGCGACGGGCGGCGACAGTGCTTCACCATGCCCTGACCCAGGCCCAGGCCGCTTTCGATTCAGGCGAGCGGGACGCCAATGTGCTGCGGGCTATCGTGACGCGCATCGTGGGCGAAGAGCCGCTGGCTGCCCTGCAATACGTCTCCTGCGCCCACCCAGAGACGCTGGAGGAACTGGAGACCATCGCGGGCGACCGGGCGCTGCTATCGATGGCGGTCTACGTGGGGAAGACGAGAAAGACCCGTCTGATCGACAACGTCGTGTTGGACAGTGATGCGCAGGGTTTGTAGAAGGGAGAGGATATAACTTGATGTACGTTTCTATGCTGAGAGCCAAGTTGCACCAGGCCCGCGTGACCGGCGCCAACGTCAACTACGCTGGCAGCATCACCATCGACGAGGCGCTGCTGGAACGGGCGGGGATGTTCGTCAATGAGAAAGTGCTCGTCGTCGACGTCGAAAACGGGGCTCGCCTGGAGACCTACGTCATTCCCGGCCCCCGGGGCAGCGGTGCCATCGAACTGAACGGCGCCGCCGCTCGCCTGGTGAGCATCGGCGACCGGGTGATCGTCATGGCCTTCACGTTGACCCCTCTTCCGCCTCCGGCGGATTGGGAACCCCGCGTGCTCATCCTGGACGAACACAACGACGTCAAAGTTGTCAAGGGAGAGGAGGATTCCGCTGATGCTCCTGGCGATTGATATTGGCAACACCAACGTCACCTTTGGTCTATATGAGGGAGAGAAACTGGGGCCGAGCTGGCGCATTCGCACCATTCACGAGAAAATGGCCGACGAGTATGGCGCCCTGATGGACCAGCTCTTTCGCCACCGGGGCTACCGGCCCGAGCAGGTGAGCGGCGCAGCCATCGCCAGCGTCGTGCCGTCACTGACGACGACCTTCGTGCAGGCCTGCCGGGAGTACGTCGGGCAGGAGCCCCTGGTCGTCGACGCTGGCGTGCGGACCGGGGTACGCATTCGCTACGACACCCCCCGCGACGTCGGGGCAGACCGTATCGTGGATGCGGCCGGCGTGCGGGCCCTGCATCGCTTGCCCGCCTGCGTGGTCGATTTCGGCACCGCGACCACGTTCGACGCTGTCTCTGCCGAGGGAGACTACCTGGGCGGCGCCATCGCGCCCGGGATCGGCATCGCCTCCCAGGCGCTCTTCGAGCGCACCGCCAAGCTGCCGAGGGTGGATCTGACCCGCCCGCCGTCGGCCATCGGGCAGAACACGCCCCACGCGATGCAGTCGGGGTTGTTGTTCGGCTACGTCGGCCTGGTGGAGGGCATGGTCGCCCGCTTCAAGGCGGAACTGGGGCCAGAGACTTACGTCATCGCCACGGGGGGATTAGCGAGCCTCATCGCCCGCGAGACTGACGTCATCGACGTCGTAGATCTATGGCTCACGCTGCACGGATTGCGCGTCATTTATGAGCTGAACACGAAAAACACGAATTAACGCGAATGAACACGAAGAACACGAATTAATGCGAATGAACACGAATGAAAACGGAGCATCCCCAATGGAACCCATCCCTTTGCTACAAGGAAAACGCATCCTTCTGGGCGTGACCGGCGGCATCGCGGCCTACAAGGTCTGCACGTTGGCGAGTCGCCTGACCCAGGCCGGGGCCGAAGTGGACGTGGTGATGACCGGGGCGGCGACCCGCTTCGTCACCCCGCTGACCTTCCAATCGCTCACCGGCCGCCCGGTCTACACCACGATGTGGGGCGCACTGGAGGCCACGACCGGAGATGACGCAATTTTGCCCACCCACGTGGTCCACGTGGGGCTGGCGGAGGCGGCCGACCTGATGGTCATCGCGCCCGCCACGGCCAACACGATGGCGAAGATGGCCCAGGGCCTGGCAGATAACCTCCTGACCACCCTGGCCCTGGCCGCCCGCTGCCCGGTGTTGCTGGCGCCGGCGATGGACGTGGGGATGTGGGCTCACCCAGCGACCCAGGCCAACGTCGAGACCTTGCGGGAGCGGGGGCGGACGACTGACGCCGCTGTCTCTACCGGCGGCAGCATCTATTTCGCCGGCCCGGCCCGGGGGCGGATGGCCTCCGGACTCGAAGGTCACGGGCGGATGGTGGAACCGGACGAGATGCTGGGCCGCGTCCGCCTGATCCTGGGACGAGATGGGCCGCTAGCTGGCCGCCGCGTCATCGTCACCGCCGGGCCGACGCGCGAGCCCTTCGACCCGGTGCGCTTTCTCAGCAACCCGTCCTCGGGGCGACAGGGCTTCACGCTGGCCCAGGCCGCCCTCGACCGGGGCGCGGCGGTCACTCTCATCGCCGGTCCTACCTCGCTCCCCACGCCGGTGGGCGCCGAGCGGGTGGACGTCAGCACCGCCCAACACATGCACGACGCTGTCATCGCCGCGCTCGATCAAGCCGACGTGCTGTTGATGGCGGCCGCCGTGGCTGACTATCGTCCGAGCAACGTGGCCCCGCAGAAGATCAAGAAAGAGGACGGTGGGTTGGTCACCCGCCTGGAGCGCACGCCTGACATCCTCTCATCCGTCGCTGTCCACTGGGCGGAGAGCGGTCGTCCACGCCTGGTGCTCGGGTTCGCCGCCGAGAGTGAGAACTTGGTGGAGAACGCGCGGGCCAAACTGGCAGCCAAAAACCTGGACCTCATCGTCGCCAACGACGTCACCGTCCCCGACGCCGGGTTCGCCGCCGAGACCAACCGCGTCGTCCTCATCGACCGGGAACGGATCGAGCGACTGCCTTTGATGAGCAAGTCCGCCGTGGCCGAGGTGATTCTGGATCGCGTCGTGGGGATGCTGAGAACGCCGACAGAGCGTCTTGAGAGACATCTTGTGAGACATCTCGAGGATGGGAAAAGGTCTTGAGAGGTTTCATGACCCGACATCTCTGGATCACGAATGTCACGAATGGACAAATAGCACGAGTTTTGGCTTCGAATTTCAAAAAACATTCGTGAAATTCGACCATTCGTGTGATTCGTGATAGAAAACCAGACTCTTGGCCACGAATATCGGGCAGTGAATTGAGAGGCAAGACAATGGACGAAAGACATATGATCGACGGAGGGATCACGGCTGTCCCCGGCATCCGCGTGGGGCACGCCGCCGACCCGGAGGGGCTGACCGGTTGCACCGTCGTCCTCTGCGAGAAAGGCGCCGTGGGGGGCGTGGATCAACGGGGCGGCGCGCCCGGCACGCGCGAGACTGACCTATTACGTCCTATGCACATGGTGCAAGAGGTTCACGCCGTGCTCCTGGCGGGGGGATCCGCCTACGGGCTGGTTGCCGCCGACGGCGTGATGCGCTACCTGGAGGAGCGCGGCGTGGGGTACGACGCCCGCGCGGCGAAAGTCCCCATCGTGCCGGGCGCTATCCTATTCGATCTGGACGTCGGGGACCCCCAGGCGCGCCCCGACGCAGCGATGGGTTACGCCGCCTGCGAATCGGCCAGCGACGGCCCCGTGGCCGAGGGGAACGTGGGCGCCGGCGCTGGCGCCACCGTCGGCAAGATCCTAGGACAGGGCCGGGCAATGAAATCCGGCCTGGGCAGCGCCGCCATCTCGCTGGGCGGGGGCTTGATCGTCGGGGCCGTCATCGCCGTCAACCCCCTCGGCGACGTGCTCGATCCATCGACCGGCGAGATTCTGGCCGGGGTGCGGAAACCCCGTTCCGAGCAGTTCGCGGACACCCTGGCGGTCATGCGCGGCCTGATCGGGAAGGCGGTGCTGCGTTTCGCCGCCAACACCGTCATCGGCGTCGTGGCGACGAACGGGCGTTTGACCAAGGAGGAGGCCAACAAGGTGGCCCAGATGGCCCAGGATGGCGTCGCTCGCGCGGTGCGTCCGGCCCACACGATGTTCGACGGTGACACCCTCTTCGCCCTCGCGACCGGAAAGAAAGGGGCCGACGTCAACCTGGTGGGCGCGTATGCGGCCGAGGCGGTGGCCCACGCCATCGTCCGGGCGGTCAAGGCGGCGGAAGCGGTTGCAGGGCTGCCGGCCTGGCGGAGTCTACAGGCCCAGCCAGACACCGATGCCAATGTCTAGGTCATCGCTGGTCGCCCGGACGATCGTGCCGGTCTTTCTGATCCTATTAGTTATCCTGGCGGGATGCGCGTCGCCTGAGCCCACCGTCTCTGTGCTGCGGCTGCCGACACGCTTGCCGCCCACCCCAACCAGCCCGCCGACGCCGACCGTCGTCGCCATTGGGGCCTGGGATTACTACAAGGAAGGGCTGGGACGCTGGGAACGGGGCAACGCTGACGGCGCCATCGAGTCCTTCTCACGCGCTATTCTTCAGTCACCCGACACCTTTGCTTCACCCTACGTCGCGCGGGGCCGCGTCTATCTCTCGCGGGATGAACTTCGCCCGGCGTTATCCGACGCCCAGGCGGCGATCGACATCGACCCGGACAGCGCCGCCGCCTTCGCGCTGCGGGGCGAGGTATGGCGTCGTCTCGGTCGTCCCCAGCAGGCGTTAGAGGATTTCGACCGCATGGCCGAATTGGATCCAGATCGAGTCGTGGACAACTTCAGCGCCTATTGGGAGGTCGCGCGCGCGAGCGACAAAGCGGTGCGCTTGTTGACGCTCAGCAAAACCTACGGCGACGTCTATCCGCAGGACCCTCTGTATTATTATTACCGCGGGTGGGCCTTCATCCAACTCGACAGCCCTGCTTCAGCCATCAAGACGTTGGGCGAGGGGATCGAAACCTCCCCAGAGCCTCCAGCGTTACTGTGGTTTGTGTTGGGGAAAGCATACGCCGAGACAGAGATGTGGCAGAGTTCGGTCACGTCGTTCGAGGCGGCCCGTCTCCTGGTGCAGGCCGGCGATGCCAGTCTGACCATCCACACCGATCAACCGGTCATCGACCTATTCGATGGTCTGGGGCGGGCGTATCTCCGAGCCGGGCGCTGTGCCGACGCCGAGACGATGCTGGAATACGCGATCAGTATCGGTGCACCGGCCTCCACCTACACGTCTACGTTAGAGGAAGCCCGTATCTGCCTCACCCCCGCTCCCGAGCCAACCCCTTATCCCACGACCACGCCTGGTTAACGTTGGTAGGCTGGTATATTGGTATATTGGTAGACCGGTGGGTTGGTATATTGGTAATCGGTCTACCGGTCTACCGGTCTACCAATATACCAACCCACCAATATACCAACCCCTGCTTGCCAATCGTCGTGTTAGCGGTTATGATATGCGCCTGACGAAACGTCACTGTAACCAAGCTGTAACCTGTGTCCTGTCGTAGACGTGTAGACTGATACCGGGGAAAAGCGTATCTTCTCAATAAGTAGGGGACGATGGTGTGTGTGCAGGCGGCAAAGGCGCCTGGACAGTGTGAGAGAAAGGGATAGCGTGTGAACGGGCAAGATCTAATAAAACGTTACCGGTTGGGAGAAAGAGACTTCGCTGGCATGGATCTGAGCGAAGTGAATCTGCGGGCCAACAGCCTGCAAGGTGTCAACCTGCAAGGGGCTGATCTGAGCGGCGCGTGCTTGCGGGGGGCCGACTTGCGTAACGTGGACCTAAAAGGAGCGAAACTCAGTGGCGCCGATATGATCGGTGTCGATTTGATCCAGGCCGATCTGCGAGAAACAACCCTCACCGGTGCCCAAATGACCGGCGCTAACCTGCGCGAATCGGTTCTCGAACGTGCTTTGCTGTACCAGGTCAATCTGCGCGGCGCTGATTTAAGCCATGCCAACCTGTCGAGCGCCGACTTGAGCGGCGCTGACTTGAGGAGATCGAAACTGTGCGGCGCCAACCTGACGAGCGCTATCCTGTTTCAAACCGATCTGCGTGAAGCCGATCTCAGCGAAGCCCAGATAGAGATCGAGCAACTGGCCGATGTCAAATCCATCGAGAGCGCGATCTTGCCGGAGGGTTTAGAGGTAGCCGACCTCGATCGGGTGTTCTGACTCCTTTGTTCCGGTTGGTCTTGTTAAAAACCCCCGGAAGACATTCCGGGGGTTTTTTTCACATCACACTCGCAATGACGAGTCCGACGAGCAACAAGCCCACGACAGCACAGACCAGACCGAATAAGACAAAACACCCGATGGAACCGCCCTGGGTAGACGCGATGTAGGCATAGGCCACGCAAATGCCGAGGATAGCGAAGCAGAAACCGGCCGTCAGCAGACAGAGAAAACTCAAAAGGGTTAGCTGGACCATTTGGATTACCTCCTCTCGTCTGAATCTATCTTATATGCACGCTCTCCGTTGAATCCATCTATACGATACAGGATTCTCTCGTAGATATCTATCCAATTTACGTTACACCTAACACCATGGAGCGTGACGGCAAACGTGATGGTCTTTTTTTATGTGACGAGGGTGTGATAATGGGTATGGTTAACGAGACGATTGTGGAGATGGGCGTCGGTCAGATCATCTCGATCAGGCCACGTATCCAGAGTTCCCCGATCAAGTCGATGGCTGGCTGGCCAAAGCGGGAAGCCAGTTGGGACAGGGTGCTGTGGCCGTTGCAAGCCTCGATGACGGGACGAGCCTCAGCCCGAAGCGGCGCCGCCTGTCCCTGCCCCAACAATACGTAACCAAAAGATTCCGGCCGCAACCGGGCTGATGTGTGGGGACGACCCTCGGCGGGCAATTCGTGGGTGGGTTGAGGGAATGTGTAATCGTCCAGTGGCCGGCCGCGCAATGGGTCCCGTTGTGCGGGTCGCAGTTCCTGGATCGCCCGGCACCCGCCGTGACAGATCGTGTACGCCGCGCAGGCCTGACATTCGATGGGCATCAACGCGCGCCACGCTCTCATCGCTTCACCGTGCCACAGCGTCTCCATCGACGCCTGGTGCAGCGAGCCGACGACGGTGGGCGAGTGGGCGCATGGCCGCACGTTGCCCCAGGGATCGATCGCCGCGTAAGTGGCGCCGGCCGGGCAACCCTCCGAGCGGTTGGGGGCGAAGCATTGGGGTAAACCAATGCCATAGCGGACCGGCGCGCCAGCGTCGATCAAGGCCTCGACCTGTTCGACTGCTGCGCGCATCTCCTCTGGCGTCGTCTCAATCCCTGGCAGTCGATGTCCCAGGTACCGGTTGAAAGCCACGTGATCCACCCCCAGTTCCTCTCCCAGGGCGGCCACAGCATCCAACCGATCCCAATTGTGGTGGGTGATGATGGTGCTGATGGCGACCGAGATCCCGCCGTCTATCGCCAGTCGAATGTTGGCGACCGTCTCCTCGAAGGAGCCGGGGACTCTGGTGTACGCTTCGTGGCTATGCGGCGTGGCCCCGTGTAACGAGACCAATAAACCGGATAGATGGGGCAGTCCGGATAGGCGCTGGACGAAAGTGGCCGGGTCTTCCCAACGGGCATTGCTAAACACCGTCACCCAGGCGTCGTAAGCGGTCGCAGCCTGTAGAATCCGGTGGAACTCGGGATGGAGCGTGGGCTCACCGCCGGTCAGGCGCAGGCGAACGGCCTCCGGCGCCAAAGCTTCGAGCCAACGCTCCCAGGTCGAGGCCGGCAACGGCGGTGGAGACCGATCGGCGGCATAGACGTTGCTGCAACCGGGACAACAATTGCTGCAAGCCGACGTCAGTTCCAGGGAGTAGATCGCCGGCAGGGATAAGATCAGCATCTTCTCATCTCCCTTGGGCGGCATCGGCGGCATCACCGGCAAGCGTCAGCGCTGTTGTCGATTTTTCTCAGGTGATAGCCCGCTTCGTCTCGCTTTTCGATCAGTTCGGCCAGCGATTTCTCGGTGAGCACCCACGTTCGATGAGGTTGGTGAGCGCTCGTATTGGGGGGGAACAATTCGAGTCGTAGCCTGTACCCCGTCTTTGAGGATTGAGGATTCTTGCTTGACATAAGACGCCTCCTATAAGTGACAAGCTTGTGACTACTGGCATTATTTTATCACAAAAATGTCACATTTTCAATAGGTGAACGTCTTTTTAGGGTTACAAATTTATTAAAATGATAGGTGAGAATTGAGCAATGGGTGCGAAATATAGATAGATCAATTGGGTGTATTGCATTTGGGTGAGCCAACGCGTAAAAGGAAAGGAATGCGTAAAACGTGAAAGGTAAGACCTCTTTACGTTTTACGCATTACACCTGATGCCACTACCTGAGATGAAACAACCCGGTTTTCTAGATACCCAATAGATTCTCCAGGGCCTGGATGAAGGAACTCACGTCAACTCCCAGATTGTTCGCCTCGCTCCACGCTTGGACCGATTTGAGGAGCGCCTGCTGTTGATCGACCGGCAGGTCGTACAGGCGTTTGTACAGATACTCGATGAGGGTGTCTTTCTCGGCTGCCTCGGAGGAATAGCGTATGAAGTAAGCGTAGGCCAGGAGGTAATGTTGAATCCCCTCTTGCAAATTCCCCTGGCTGAAGGCCATCTGTCCCCGTGTCATTTCCACCTTCCCCAACGGCGCGAAATACTCGGTGGGCAGGTCGTCGTCCGGCGCTTGTTGACCGGGAACGATTCGATATTCCGGGCCGATCAACGCTTCGACCTGCGCCAGGCTTTGCAGCACTCCTTTCTGATCGCCGAGTAGAAATGAAACGTCGGCTAGGTCTTGGATTGTGTTGGCCCGGACAGCGACGGCCTCACCATCTTGGTCTAGCGCGTCCTGTAACAGGCGCTCACTTTCGTGATAACAGGTCTGGCCCTGGGGTTCGTCATCCACGAGATGAGCCAGGCGTCCCATTTCCCGGTAGACGCGTCCCTGCTCGGCCAGAATCCCTGGGAGATTGGAGGTTAAGTCGGCGTTCTGCGCGATTTCCAACGCCTTCTCCACCGACTCCAACGCCTCTTCAAGAATTCGCCGGGCCACTTCCAGCTTCCGACCTTCCTCCAGGTACCCCTTGGCTTTCTTACGCTTGGCACAGCCGATTCTCAGATGAGCCCACATCATGCCGTGGGCGTCCTCCAGGTCGCGGAAGAGTTCCAGGGCCTCTTGGCCATACGAGATCGCCTGGGCATGATTTCTCTGCATTCGGGCGATAGCCGAGAGACCGACGAGGGTCAGACCGGTGCTGTATTCATTGCCCATATCCTCGTTGATGCGCAGCGCTTTGTTGGCCAATGGGCTGGCCAGGACCATACGTCCCTGTTCTGCGTACACGTTAGCCAGGTTGTTCATCACGATGGCCAATTCGTCCTGGTAAAAATTTACCTTGCGGAAAGCGGCATTGGCCTCGCTGTAATAGTGGGCGGCCTGGCTCAAAACCCCACCCCGGCGGAACTGGTATCCGATAGAGGTCGCCAACCGGGCCCGGGCCAATAACTGTTGGGACGTGCAGTGAGATAATTTTGGCAGTCGATGGAGCATGGCCAGCGCTTCCTCTTGTACGTTCGGCTCGTATCCGTGGAGCATGGCCCGGGCGCGTGACCACAGGGCTGCGACGTTGCCCAGGATCGTCACGTCTTCCTCCGTCCGGATGAAAAACGCCTCCGGGTGATCCAGGATGTAACGGGCAAAGGGGATTTCCCGATTGTATTGCCCCCACCAATGGAATCGCTCCACCCACATCTGGGCGCTTTCGCGGATAATCTGCTCGTGGCTGATGCCGGCTGTCTCGAACTGCTCCCGGCGCCCCGGTGCGTTGTAGAAGCGCAGGAATTCGTCCAACAACCGCATGCCGTATCCCACCCAGCGATTGCGATTCGCCTCGTCGCTGAGATTTTGATACGCCTCGTATCCCAGGCGAGGATTATGCACCAGCAGGTAGTATAACCGCTCTACCTGGAGTTTTTGCAATCTCTCTCTCAGGTCGATTCGTTTTTCTGGCGGTTCTCCTCTGATCTGCTCTTCCAAAGCCCGAATGCGCGGAACGTAATAAGCCATCACCAGGGCGTGCGCGACGGCCCGCTCGTTGATCCGCAGATAGGGGATAATCTCGGGATCGGTCATCAGCCGGTACATCTCGTCGTGCAGGAAAAGGCGCTCGCCGTGCAAACGCTGGGCCCCGGGAATGGCCTTGAAGCGCTTAACAAATGAGAGACCGCTCATCTGCCCGATCAACTGGTCAGCTTCGTCTCGCGGCACCCCCAGCGACTGATGTAGAATCTCTTGATCGATCCCCTTGGGCATCAGGGCGATGCGCGCCAGATATCCCCCCAGTTCGCCGGCCTGGTTGGATACGCCGCGTAAAATCTGGATCTCGACCTTTTCTCGCGCCTCTTCCAGGCGGGGATCGTCCGCCGGTACGTCCACCAGGTCGGCGTATTGGTCGAACATCTCCAGGACCACGCCCGGCGCCGGCGCCAGGACGTTGATCAGATCCACGATCAGGTGGAGGAAAATGGGCCGCCCGCCGGTCAGGCGATGCACGATGGGCAGGTATTCGTCGGGGATGATCTCGACGCCATGGGAAATAGTGTCGATAAAGATTTTGGTCTCCTGGCGTGTGAAGGGTGCTAACTCAACGACGGTTAGATCGTCGCCGAAAGCCAATTGGAGATCGGTAATCAGGCGTTCCTGTGGGTCGGCCGTCTCGCCGTCGGCGGGCAGTTTGGGGCGGCCCGCCAGGACGACCAACACGTTCGCCAATTGAGACAGCTTATCCAGGAGCCAGGGTTTGAGGCGGGTATCGGCGGTATCCAGTCCGGCGATCTCCTCGACGGTGGAACTCTCGTACTGCAGGAGTTCGACGGTATCGAAACAGATGACCAACTTGCGGGCATCGAGCGCCATATCTCGGCACCCTTGCACGAAAAGCTCTCCCAGTCTTTTTCGGTGGGTCTCCAATACGCTGGGATCGCTGCCCCGCTCGCGTAACAGCTCGTAGCGTGTTCGCTCGCATCGGTATGGGGCGAAGTAATGCTCTTCGGGATCCAGGCCGTTGACGACGGCTCTTTCCACGTCGCTGGTGCTGTGGGTGTCGGTGTGATACAAATCGATGATGGGGGTACTGTGGTAGCCTGGGCCAGCCTCGTCGACGAGGTCCTGGAGTTCTTCCAACAAGCGTGTCTTCCCTAGCCCGCCCCGGGCCCAGTAATAGACGAAACGGCGCTCGCCTCGGGCGTGCAGGTAGGTGCGCAGGCGATCGATCTCCCGGTCGCGCCCGACCATCTCGATACGGTAGGTCAGTTCATTGCTCGTTGTTCCAGTCATTGGATCATCTCCTCTGCTCGTTGGCGATATGATTCGGCTTCTTGATAATAGGGTTCGGCCTCTGGCGATTCGCCGGGAATCTCATCGGCCAGGGCGGCAAAGGTCTCGGCCGCAGCCAGACAGGCCTGACGATACGCCTCCGGTTCGGTCACCTGGAAACAGTGGCGCACGATGTCGCCGATGACACCGTGCAACCGGTCGCCCCGCTCTTCGCGCCAGACGACCGTGTTTTGAATGCGCAAGCGGGTGATCCCCTGGATGAAGAAATAATCCGAACGATCCTCGATCAGGGTCGGGGCCACCCGTTGGAGATAGCGTTGCAAGATCGTGGCGTCAAACCAATTCAAGACGCTGGCCAACCGCAGGATCTCGTCCCAGGGAGCGGAGACGTTCTTGAAGAATCGCTCTTTTACGATGGGTTGGACCACTCGCTGGCACAACATACGCTGAACGTCTGCCGGAGAGCGCTCGGTCGGCCAACGCAGGGCCATAAAAGAAGCCAATTCTTTGGAGAGCAAGGGGTGACCGAAGGATAATGTCAGAATCAGTTCAAGCAATTCGTCAAGGGACTCCTGCGCCTCCAAATCGGAATTCTCTTGGATCAGGACTTCTCTAATCAGGTCCCGGGCCGCGCCGGTGGCGGAAAGGGGCGTGAGGGGCATCAGCTTGAGCGCCCGCCGGACCTCGACTCGTCGCCAGGGCACGGGAACCCGGCCAGCGAACACTTGCTGAACCCGTCCTTCGACGACCAACGGGCCGACGACGTGCGCCTCCATCCAGCGCCAGAAGTCCATATTCTCCTGCAGGACCTCGGTGGTATCGCACAGGAGCAGCACAGGCATACGTTTGGTCAGATCGTTCAACTGATTGACGATCTGACCGGCCGCCTGCTCAGGGTTTGTCCAGTGTCCCTGGATCCAGTCCTTGGCTTGGGCGATCATAGCGCGCAATAACCTTTCCCGTCGATCGGCTCCTCCGTTGGCTACTTGTTTCATATCTAACTTGAGCACCAGGGCAGGAGGATCTTCCTGGAAACAGTTGGCAAACTCCTCCAACAAACGGGATTTCCCGATCCCGGCCTCTCCGTAGACGTTCCACAGGGAACCGGGATCCATTATGAGCTTCTTGAGTTCAGGCTGGCGATTTTGAAATGTCGGCATCTTTCTCCTCCTGCTCCGTGTGCCAATACAGGTTGATCAATTGCTTGATATCGTCTCTGCCCAAGGGGGGTGGGTGTGATTCCCAGACGCCGGCGCACGCCGCGACTAGCCCTCGGGCGATTCGCAGGGCGTGGATCGGGGCAGCGAGTTTGCTTTCCATCGCTTGGCATCTCTGCGCGCCTTCGACGATCTGCTCGATGAATGTGGGCTTGGCCTCGCGTCGCAGGTACTCGTCGGGAATCTGTTGGGCCCAATTATCGTCACCGCCCACGGGTTCACCTTCCATCCACCCCAGCAGGCGGAGGTACAACATCTCGCGCAGGTCTCTATCTTCCCAGGCGGGCAAACGATACACGTTCACCCGTCCCTCCCGGACAGCAGCCATATCCTTCACCAATTTCTGATAAGTGGACGTGATAAAGAGTTTGAATTGCAATAAGTTCAGATGTCGAATCTTATAGACATCCTGGAGCAGCCGACCGACCGCCTTGCTCGACAAATGCGCCGTCTCGTCGATCATCACCTGTACGCGCTCGTAGGGCCGGGCGTCGGAGATGCCGAAAAAATCCTGTCGAGGTGGAACAAAGGTGACCAGTTGAATCAGTTGATCCAAAACGTAATCGGGCGCCAGGTCGGCGCTGAAGGGTTCGCAAGCAGGCTTCTCCTGCAACCACGTCATCAACTCAAATTCACCGGGAAGGTCCGGACGCCAGGGTTGGCTGTGTTGGTAATGCCAGCGCAGTCGCTCCATCCACGACCGGTCCCGGCGTAGGTGAGGCAGAAATTTATCTCGTCGGGCTGGGTCCATCAGGAAATTTTCCCAGTACGCGTTGAAGACGTAGCGTGTAAGAATCTCCGGTGTTAATAGGCTGATCTTGCCATTCGTCAGCGCCTGTTACGGCACCGAGACGAGCACCCGGGTCATGGGCCACCCCACCATCAGGGTACGAGAGCGCAATCGCCGCATTAGTTTTTCAAAGAGCGTTGTCTTGCCACTGCCAGTTTGCCCCAGGATGACCAGCGTGCCCGGTTGGTTGACCTCCCGCTCGACTGTCTCCCGAACGACGTACATCTCCTGTAACTGCTCAGACATCCTCGCCATTTGTCTACTTGCGGATCGAGCCTTTATCTTTTGTTCCAATTCGGTAATTTTACTTTGGCAACGCCGTTTTTCCTTGACGAGTTGGAGTGGGATGTTAACCTCTTCCACATATTCCGCTTGACGCTCGGCAATGATCAGCAAGTTCTCACGAGCCTCTTCAAGCTGACGTCGCCACGAACGAAATTCCACGTCAGATACAGAAGATGTTGTGACAACCTGAGTAGTTGCTGCCTCCTTTAGTTTTTCCACCGGCATATCGACGGCGAAGGGATCGACGAAAGGTCCCCCGACGTCTCGGTGAAGAAGGTGGCGAGCGACGAATACGTAATAGGCGTAGTTCGGCAGGCAATATCGTATATCGTGGCAGATCGTCATTTGACAGCTATTCCCATCTCAGTGTGAGTAGCGTATCGCAGACTTCCGAAGTCTAGAAAACGGTCTTGGGGCGTAAAAAACTGAACTTTTGCAAAGATTCAACGATGAAATGGATCGTTATAGACTTCGGAAGCCTAAAACATACTATTGTCAACTGAATAGAAAGCGTATTCTACACGTCGATGTAACAAAAGCGCAGGGCCTCAACCAGACCCCCACTCTCCATCGCAGCAAGGGACTGGCCTGAGCAGTTACACGGTTAAATTACTTTGAGAGCAATCATAGCGTACCAAATCATCGTCTTGATGTGAATACCTTTTTCGTGACATCGCTGGGACAAAAATGTGACGGATTGTCCTCCGACGATCTCGCGGTGTTTCGAAGACATTCAAGATATTGGCTCTGTTTATGGAGATGATACGTATTGTCGTTGATTGGTTGTGAGCGGAGCGATCATGGGTTCTCTGTTTCGTTTTTTCCCTCGCTTGCCGAGCTTTTCTAACAGCCACTTTTTGGTACAATACCTAACCTGAACGAACCAGAGCCAAAAAGGAAGTATTGACCGCAAATTATTGCTCGCTGTACAAGGATTCTATTGGTTAGGCCTTACTATGTCCCAATTGACATTTGCCGAAATCGTCGTCTTCTCACCCATCGACGGTCAGGCCGATTCCACCTTTACCTATCACCTTCCGCCGGTGACTGAAGATCGCACACTGGCGCGCACCCTGGCGCCCGGGCACCTGGTTATCGTGCCCTTTGGCCCGCGACGGCTGTACGGCATCGTCGTGGCCCGGACTGACGCCCCGCCCCCGGAGGTCGAGACCCGCCCGGTCGAATCTCTCGTCGACGCCGAGCCGGTCCTCACATCCTGCCAGATCGCGCTGGCCCGCTGGATGAGCCGCGAATACCTGACGCCCCTGTGGCGATGCTTCTTGCTGATGCTGCCGCCGGGGTTGGTCGGTCACGCGGACGTGCAGGTGGAACTGGCCGGTGAGGCCGATCCCAGGGACATCTATACCGAGGCCCAGGAGCAACTGGTGACCGTGCTGGACGCGAAGGGCCAACTGCTGGGCCGCCAGTTGGATCGTCTGCTCCCCCGCCAGCATTGGCGCCGGGCAGCCTCGCAACTGGACCGCCGGGGTATCGTCGTCAAATCGCATCTCCTCACGCCTCCACGCGCCCGTCCCAAGCAGGTGCAAACGGCCCGGCTCGCGCTCACCGATGACGACCCCTCGCTGATGGAGGCCGCGTTGGAGGGCCTGCGCAGCGAGGTCTATCCCCACATCATCCAGTTTCTGCGCGAGGAAGGCGGGCCGGTGGACGTCAGTTGGATCTATGCCGAGACCGGTTGCCAGCGCTATCACCTGAACAAACTGGAGGAGCGTGGCGTGCTCGCCTTCGACACCGAGGAAGTGTGGCGCGATCCCCTGGCCGACGAGACCTTCGTCCCCGACACCCCGCCTCCCCTGACTTCTGACCAGCAGGCGGTCTGGGAGACGGTCCAGGCCCACATCGCCCGGCCCGGCTCGCCGACTGATCCCGCGCCGGTCATCCTCCTCCAGGGGGTTACCGGCTCTGGCAAGACAGAGATCTATCTGCGCGCCGTGGCCGAGGTGATCGAACGGGGACAGCAGGCCATCGTGCTCGTACCCGAAATCAGTCTCACCCCCCAGACGGTCCACCGATTCGGCGCCCGCTTTGGCGCTCGCTCTGGCGGCCGCCCAACTGGCCGCGTCGCCGTCCTCCACAGCGGCCTGAGCGACGGGGAGCGGTACGATACCTGGCGCTGTGCCCGGTTGGGCCAGATCGACGTCGTCGTCGGCCCCCGTTCGGCGCTGTTTATCCCACTGCCTGACCTGGGCTTGATCGTCCTGGATGAGGAACACGACGACAGCTACAAGCAGAGCGCGCCCGCTCCCCGCTACCACGCCCGCGACGCGGCGCGCCAATTGGCCCATCTGACGGGCGCCTCTCTGATCCTGGGATCGGCTACCCCCAGCCTGGAGACCTATCACCGGGCGGCCCTGGGCCAGATCACCCACCTGGAAATGCCCCGGCGCATTATGGGCCACGCTCGCCGCCTCGCAGAGCTTCAGGCCCGTTACCAGCCCCAACCCCAGGCCCAACCCCAGGAGTCCATCACCTATCGCGCGCTGCCTGGCGAGGCGAGCGATGGCCGTTACGCCCCGCTTCCCCCGGTGCAGATCGTCGACCTGCGGGCCGAACTGCGAGCCGGCAATCGCTCGATCTTCAGCCGCGCGCTTCAGAAGGCTATCGACGAGACGCTGGAACGAGGGGAACAGGCCATCCTGTTCCTCAACCGCCGGGGGACGGCGACCTTCGTCCTGTGCCGCGATTGCGGCTACGTTCCCCAGTGCCCGGCGTGTGACGTGCCATTGACCTATCACGGCCCTGGTGCCGAACTGGTCTGCCATCATTGCAACCATCGCCAGCGGGAACCGGCGCGCTGCCCCGAATGCGGGGGCCGGCGCATCCGCTATTTTGGGCTGGGGACCGAGCGGGTGGAAAAGGCTGTGCACCAGCGCTGGTCGGGCATCCGCACGCTGCGTTGGGATAGCGATACCGCTCGCAACCACGCCGCTCACGCCACGATCATGCACCTCTTCAGCGCCGGGCTGGCCCAGATCCTGGTCGGGACTCAGATGATCGCCAAGGGGCTCGATCTGCCGCTGGTGACCACCGTCGGCGTCATCTCGGCCGACACCGCCCTCAACCTGCCAGATTTTCGCGCCGCCGAGCGGACCTTCCAACTGCTGGCCCAGGTGGCAGGGCGGGCCGGGCGAAGCATCCTGGGGGGGCGCGTCATCGTCCAGACCTACCACCCGGAGCATTATGCCATCACCTCGGCCGCTGCCCACGATTACGAGCGCTTCGCCGCCCGGGAACTCGCCTTCCGCCGCGAGCACGGGTATCCCCCCTACCGGCGCCTGGTGAAACTGGTCTACGCCGACGAGCAGCTCTCGCGCGCCCGCGACCAGGCCCAGGCGCTGGCCCAGACGATCCGGCAGGAGATGGCCCGGCGCGGGCTCGACGAGGATGACCTGATCGGCCCCGTGCCCCCATTTTTCGACCGCTTGCGGGGCCGCTATCGCTGGCAGATCCTCTTGCGCGTCGCTGATCCCGCCGACCTGCTGCGAGAGGTCGTGATTCCGCCGGGTTGGCGGGTGGACGTGGATCCGAGCG
The DNA here is from genome assembly GCA_011046405.1 of Chloroflexota bacterium. GTDB lineage: Bacteria > Chloroflexota > Anaerolineae > B4-G1 > B4-G1 > DSAR01. The sequence goes on from DSAR01000286.1 coordinate 18,716, forward strand.
ATGTCCTGTAGGGTTGGTATCTGGAGAGCCGTCCTCACCGGCGGGCTCGTCTTCACGCTGGCCCTTTGCCTGCTCGCTTGTACTGGGAATGAGGACGCCTGGAAGCAGGAACTACCCCTGGAGACGTTGCGCGTTGGCATGGATGCCAGCATGCCCCCGTTCGAATACGTCGCCGCCGACGGTAGTCTGGCCGGGTTCGACGTGGATCTGGCCCGGGAATTGGGACGCCGCTTGGACGTCGACGTCCAGTTCGTGGCCAACCTGTCCTACGACGGGCTCTACGACGCGCTGGCCGTCGGCCGGGTTGACGTCGTCATCTCCTCCCTGGTCGTCGATCCGGACCGCATGGACGATTTTGCCTACTCGGCCCACTACTTCGACGCCGGACAGGTGCTGGTGCTGCGTGAGGGGAACGCCGAGATCGAGGGGATCGGTGATCTGGACGCACACACGGTGGCGGTGGAATTTGGCGCGCCGGGGGATATGGTCGCCCGTCGGTGGGCCAGGCGCCGGGCCAACCTGATTGTCGAGCCCTATCAAACGGCGGATGAAGCGCTTAGAGCGGTGGCGGATGGAACGGTCGACGCGGCCGTGGTCGACCGGGTCTCGGCGCTGGCTGTCGTCGGCGCGGAAGCGCATCTCGTCATCGCCGATACGCCCGTCGCTGAGGAACTGTACGCCGTCGCCATGCGCCGGGAGGATAAACGCCTTCGGTGCGCCATCAACGCCACCCTGTCCGAAATGGAAGCAGACGGCGCCCTGACCGCCCTGGTCGACGAGTGGCTGAGGCCATTTGATTGACAGGCGTGATGGGTCATTGCATAAGCAGCAGGCTGAGCGCCATGACTGCCATGCCGGCGATCAACCCGTAGATGCTGTCGTGTCCCTTGCCGTAGGCGCGGCTGGTGGGCAACAGTTCGTCGACGCTGATGTAGACCATGATGCCGGCGATGCCGGCAAAGAGCACGCCCATGATCTGGGGTGGCACGACGCCGGAGGGGCCGCCGATCAGAAAGCGCAGTGCGACGTAAGCGACCAACGCGCCGATCGGTTCGGCCAGGCCGCTCAACAGCGAGTAGAAGAATGCCTTGCGGCGATCACCGGTGGCGTAATAGATTGGCACGGAAACGCTGACCCCCTCGGGGATGTTGTGCAACGCGATGGCCACGGCAATCGCCACGCCGACGCCGGGGTCTTGGAGAGCGGCCAGGAACGTCACCAGTCCCTCGGGGAAGTTGTGGATGCCGATCGCCAGCGCGGTGAATAAACCGGTGCGCATGAGGTCCCCCTCTTGGGTATCGGTAGATGGTGTGATGGACGTGTTGGGTTCCTGGGGCGACACTGGCGGCTCGTGGAGTTGCGCGGTCTCCTGGATCGAATGTACCTCGTGTGGATTCTGCATCGTGGGGATCAGGTTGTCGATCAAGCCGATAAAGACGATCCCGCCGAAAAAGGCTGCTGCGTTGATCCAATGACCGCCTGGATCGCCATAGGCCGTGACCAGTTCCTCGACCCCTTTGAAGAATATTTCGACGAACGAGACGTAGAGCATCACACCGGCCGAAAAGCCGGTAGAGATCGAGAGAAAGCGGTAATTGGAGCGTTTAGCCAGGAATGCGATCACGCTGCCGACACCGGTCGCCAGGCCGGCGGCGAGTGTCAATCCCAGGGCGAGCCATACGTTACCTGTCATCATCCCATCTCCCATTTTCGATTTTGCAGATTGAACCCTCAGACGTCTCCGATTCTGGCTCAGCGGTCTTGATCAACAACATAAAGGCCGTCTTGGCCAGCAGAATGGCCAACAATAACAGCCTGACCCACAGCCGGTCGACCGCGAACCAGGCGACGCTGCCGATCATTGGCCCAGGCGAGCAACAGCGAATAGATCTTGACCTTGAGTGAGATCGCCTTGCGCTGCTGGAAACTGCGGATGTGGGGGCCAAAGCGGGGGTGATTGAGCAGCCAGCGGTGCAGGCGAGGCGAGCTCACCATATAGCAA
>DSAR01000285.1 GCA_011046405.1 Chloroflexota bacterium
ACCTGAACGAGACAGAGCATAAAAGAGATATCAGGTGATGAAGACAACTATACTTAACCATGGGATAATGTCAAGGTAGCGAAGCAAAACTTGCCAAATATCGAGAACGAGGTATCATTACACTCAGATTCACACAATAGCGTCATAGATCGTCCCCGGAGAAATAATCGCCGGTGACGATTGGGAGAGACAACCAATCTATGAAAAAATCCATCTGCTTTCTAATCCTGTCGCTGCTCTTGACCAACGCGCTCGCATTCACTGCCGCAGCCGACGATCCCGATCCTGTCGTGCGGGCAGTGCTCTTCTGGTCAGAAAACTGTTCCCATTGCCATCACGTGATTGAGAATACCCTGCCGCCGCTCTTGGAAAAACATGGCGAGCAACTCGAAGTGCTGTCCGTCAGCCTCTCCGACAGTATGGCCAACTACGAGTTGTGGTTAGCGACCAAGGAAGCTTTCGGCATACCGCCGGATCAGGGCGGCGTGCCGATGTTGTTCATCGGTGAATACGTCCTGGTCGGTTCCCGTGACATCCCGGATCGGCTGCCCGGGTTGATCGAACGATACCTGGAGGCCGGCGGCGTCGGCTACCCCGACGTGCCCGGCTATCCCACCGAGGAACCGGCCGTCGAGCCAACCGCCACGCCGGGGCCGACTGTCAGTTTGTACTTTTTTAGCGACCGCTTGTGCGAGGAATGCACCGTCGTCGAGCGCGAAGTGCTGGAACCGCTGCAGGAACAGTATGGCCCGCAACTGATCGTCGAGCGGCGGGACGTGGAAGGCTCAGCCGAAAACTACAATCTCCTACGCAATCTTGAACAACAGGCCGGGTTAACGCGGGGTGAGATGCCGGTCGTCTTCATCGGGGAAAATGGCCTGAGTGGAGAGGAAAGCATTCGCGCCCAACTTCCCGGTCTGATCGAGCAATACCTGGCAACTGGCGGCGCGCCGCTGCCCGAAGCCAGCGTCCAGGCGCAGCCCACGCCCGGCGGAGACGCCTCGCAACCGGAGATCCACCTGGCCTACTTCTATCAGCCCGGTTGTCGAGAATGCGACAGAGTTGAACTGGATCTGAACTACCTGAAGCATCAATATCCACAACTCGTCATCCACGAATTCAACGTCAGGGAACAAGAGGGCGCCGCGCTATGTGATTGGTTGGGGGAACATGCCGGCGTGCCGGAGAAAAAGCGCATGGTCGCGCCCGCTGCTTTCGTCGGCGACGACGCCCTGGTCGACGAGGAGTTGCACGCTCGCAACTTGCAGGATCTCGTCGCCCGTTACGTCGACACCGGCGCCGAAGCGATCTGGGAACAGGATCTATCATTGGGTCAAACCATCACTGCGATCATCGAACGCTTCAAATCGTTCGGGCTATTGACCGTTTTGGGGGCCGGACTCATCGACGGCCTGAATCCCTGCGCCTTCGCCACCCTGGTTTTCTTCATCTCCTACCTGACCTTCACCGGCCGCAAAGGAAATGAGGTGTTGTTATCCGGACTCGCCTTCACCTTGGGCGTATTTCTGACCTATCTGGGAGTCGGGATTGGATTTCTCAAATTCCTGGCGACTCTGCCCTTCCTGGACGCCATCAGCCGGTGGATATACGGCGCAACGGCCCTTCTGTGCATCGTGCTGGCGATTGGCAGCATATACGATTGGTGGCAGGCCCGCCGGGGCAAGGCGGACGACATGCGCCTCAAACTGCCCACCAAATTGCGAAAGCGCATCAACAAGGCGATCCGCGAGCGCGCGAGTATGCGGGCTTTCATCCCGATGACGTTTCTCACCGGCGTCGTGGTCTCCGTCATCGAGTTGGCCTGCACAGGCCAGGTCTACCTGCCGACCATCGTCTTCGTGCTGGGCATCCCGGAACTCCAGGCCCAGGCCTTCCTGTACCTGCTTCTGTACAACCTGATGTTCATCCTGCCCCTGGTGCTCGTCTTCGTGATGGCCTACTACGGCACCACGTCGGAAGAACTGGGATTGTTCGTCCACCGGCAGATGGCGAGCATCAAGCTGGTCACCGCCGGGCTGTTCATCCTGCTGGCTAGCTGGTTGATCGCGACGATTATATGAAAATGAAGGGAGGGAGAAACAGCCGTGCTCCAGGTCGGCAAGCGGCGCTTTCTTCAACTCGAGAGTCAATAAGATAAAAGGAGGAAATACCCCCTATGAAAGATAACAAGTCGATTCTATGGATATTCCTGGCCTTCATCCTGGGTTTCGCGCTGCCGGTCTGCAGTTGCCTTGGGAGCGGCCTGGTGACATTTGCCATGATCGGCCGGATGGCCAGCGCCGCCCCGACGACCGACGTCGGCGTGGGTGACGCCGTAGCCGTAATCCGGCTGGACGGCGCCATCAACAGCACACCGGCCCAAGAAACCGTGTTCGTCAGTGAAGGGATCACGCCCGGTCGCGTGGCTAAATTGCTCCAACAGGCGGAATTCAACCCCAACGTCAAGGCGCTCGTGCTCCGAGTCAATAGCCCTGGCGGCAGCGTCGTCGCCTCGGACGAAATCTATCACCAACTGCGTGACTTCGAGAAGCCCATCGTCCTCTGGATGGATGCGGTCGCCGCGTCGGGTGGTTATTATATCGCGTGCGGCGCCGATTACGTCTACGCCCACCCCGACACACTGACCGGTTCCATCGGCGTCATCAGCCAGTTCATCAACGCCGAGGAATTGCTGGACGAGGTCGGCGTCAACGTGACCGTCATCACCTCTGGCCCGCGCAAGGATATGGGCAGCCTGTTTCGCGAGATGTCGGAGGAAGAACAGGAGCTATGGAAGACGATCACCGACGAAATCTACCAGGATTTCGTCGACGTCGTGGCCGAGGCGCGGGGCCTGCCGGAGGATACGGTCAAGGATTTGGGCGACGGGCGCGTGTACACCGGCCGGCAAGCCCTGGAACACAATCTGATCGATGCAGTCGGACTGCCCGACGACGCCATCGCCAAGGCGGCCGAATTGGGTGGCATTGAACTTGAGCCCGGAGAATCACCCCGCGTCATCGAATTGAAGACAACGCCTACCTTCATCGAATCGCTGTACGGTTTCCAGTCCCGGAGCGCCATACCGACGCTGGACGAGGTCCTGAGTTGGGCCGGCGCGCCATCGGTCCAGTATCGCTTCACCGGTCCATAGACACGCCGGGCAGCGTCAGGTCGCCCCGCCGCACGATAACCAGACGCCGCTGCTCACAAACCCTCACTCGATGAAAGCCCCGATCCTCGTCACCGGCGCCACCGGCTTCCTGGGACGCACCCTATGTCCCTACCTCGTCGAACGTGGGTATCGACTGCGGGCCTTCGCGCGCCCCTCGAGCGACGTCGATTTCTTGCGTGAGTTGGGCGTCGAGATCGCCCTGGGCGACGTCCGCGACGCCCTATCGATCCAGGCGGCAGCCGAGGGATGCCGGGCCATCGTGCACGCCGCTGGAAGGTTCCGCTTCTGGGGCCAACGGGACACCTTCTTCAATATCAACCGGGAGGGCACGCGTAACACGTTGGAAGCTGCACACCAGGCCGGCGTCAAGCGCTTCGTCCACGTCTCGACCGTCGCCGTCATCGGCGCGCCCCGCGAAGACGTGATCATCGACGAGACCTATCCGCCGACCCCGTGGGATGCCTATCAAAAGAGCAAGCTCGAAGCGGAGCAATTGGCGCTCCAGTACCATCAGGCCTATCGCGTGCCCGTCATCGTGCTGCGCCCAGGCGCGTTCTACGGGCCAGGCAGCCATTACGCCTTCAACCGGCTGTTTTTTGGCGACCCGCTGAACGGGTTGCCGGTGCAGGTCCACGGCGGCCAGCACATCAACTTTCCCGTCTACATCGAAGATGTGGCGCAGGGGATCGATCTGGCCCTCCAACGAGGACGCCCCGGCGAAATATACAACATCAGCGGCCCCAGCATCAGCCATCAAGAGGCCAATCAAATCATCGACCGGTTGCTGGGATACCACATCCGCCGGGTAGACGTCCCGGCCTGGGCCATGCTCACCCTGGCCCGAGCGATGACGTGGCTCTCCCAATATACCAGGCGCGAGCCCTATTACCCACTCAATCTGGCCCTGTACGTCTTTTACGACTGGAACGTCTCCAGCGAGAAGGCGCGGCGCGAACTGGGCTTCGACCCGACCCCGTTCGAGACGGGCGCCCGCGAGACCCTGGCCTGGTACAAGGCCCAGAACGTCCAACCGAACAACTGGCTGACGCGATTGATCAAAGCGATCGCCTGGAGGAAGCTATGAAAATCGTCACGGTGGAGCAAATGCGCGAAATCGAGGCCGCCTCGGATAGAGCGGGACATTCCTACGCCGCGATGATGGAACAGGCCGGCCGCGCCGTGGCCGACGCCATCATCGCCCGGCACGACGTGCGGGATGAATCCATCTTGATACTGGTCGGCCCGGGCAACAATGGCGGCGATGGACTCGTCGCCGCCCGCCACCTGACCCAGGCCGGCGCTCGCGTGACCTGTTATCTCTACCAATCCCGTGACTCGGCCCGGGACGACATGCCCACCCCCGACTCATTACACGAAGACGACGCACAGATCGTGTTGGCCGACGACGATGAGGATTGGCGCCAATTGCGCCAACTGACCCGGCAAAGCGCCGTCATCGTGGACGCCCTGCTGGGCACCGGCGTGCGGCTACCCCTCCAGGGACGTCTGGCCGACATGTTGGATCAAGTGCGACAAGCTCTGAAGACGCGCCCTACCCCACAGGCCCCACCGCTGACCTGGCTGACGAGCATTCCCAATCCCCCACCCAGCAACGCCCCGGTAATTGTGGCGGTGGATGGCCCCAGCGGCCTGGATCACGACAGCGGCGCGTTAGACCCTCGTGCCCTTCGCGCCGATCTGACCGTCACCTTTGCCTATCCCAAGCGCGGTCACTTTGAGTTTCCGGGCGCCGGCGCCCTGGGCGATCTGCTCGTCGCCGACATCGGCACGCCCAAACGGCTGGCCGACGACGTCACGCTAGAGCTGGTCACGGCCGATATGGCGCGCCAATGGCTGCCCTCGCGCCCGCCCGACGCTCACAAGGGCACTTTTGGAAAGGCGCTGGTGATCGCTGGATCCACCAACTACACGGGCGCCGCCTACCTGGCTGGCAGCGCAGCGACCCGGGCCGGGGCGGGGCTGGTCACACTGGCTATCCCAGAACCGATCCACACAGCTATCGCCTCCCGGCTGGCCGAGGCCACCTATCTACCCTTGCCGCAGGTGCTCGGCCACATCGCCTCCCACGCCGCGTCGATGCTCCAGGATCACCTGGCCGAATATGACGCCCTGCTCCTGGGACCTGGACTGGGTCAACACACCAGCACGGCGACTTTCGTGCAGCGTCTCCTTCTGCACACACCGCAATCTGACACACCGCTGGTCATCGACGCTGATGGGCTGAACATTCTGGCTCGAGCGAAGGCCTGGTTCGAAAAGCTGCCTTCACCCGCTATTCTAACCCCCCACCCCGGCGAGATGGCTCGCTTGATGGGCACCGACATCCAGGAGGTGCAAGATCACCGCGTCGAGGTTGCCCAGGCTCAAGCCCGGCAATGGGGGCACGTGATTGTCCTGAAAGGCGCCTACACCGTGGTGGCTGCACCCGACGGCCGGACGGTCATCGCGCCTTTCGCCACCCCAGGGCTGGCCACCGCCGGTACCGGGGACGTGCTGGCTGGCGCCATCGTCGCCCTGCGCGCACAAGGGCTCGATGCATTCCCGGCGGCGGCAGCGGGCGCTTACCTGCACGGACTGGCAGGCGAGCTGGCCCAGAGGAAGGTCGGAACCGCCGGTATGGTCGCCGGCGACGTGTTAGAGCACTTGCCAGAGGCCTGGCGTCGATTGGCGCGCGGGTAGACGGGGATTCACGTCGGCCACGACTTCGGGCACGAATGCGGCGGGAGGGATTGAGCGAGGAATAAAAAACGCGAGAACGTCCGGTGGGCGTTCTCGCGTTAGACGATCTACATACGAAGCCTGTCAGGCAGTCGCTTCGGCTGGCTCGTCCTCTTTCTCCTTTTTGACAGACTCAGCCGCTTTCTTGGTCTGCTCTACAGCGTCGGCCAATTGCTTCTGTCCTTCTTCGAAAAGGGTTTTACTCTGAATCTGGAGTTCCTCGGCGCGACGTTTGACGTCGGCCGCTACGGCCTCGACCTTGGCCCGCGCTTCGCTCATCGTGTCTTCCGCCTTGTTCTGCAACTCAATCCCCTTCTGTCGAATCTCCTCGCGGGTCTCGACGCCGGACTGAGGAGCCATCACAAGGGCGACCGCCGCGCCCACTAGGCCGCCGATCATAAAACCGGCAAAAAAGGCCCCAATCTCACCACCACCATTATTGCTCATCATCCACCTCCTTAGATGCTTACAGTTCCATTCGCCCAAATCAACAATTACAAATACAAGTCAGCAGAGAGCGCTCATTCCGAACCTCGTTCCGAACCTCATTCCGACCGAGCTTCGTTCTGAGCTTCGTTCTGAGCTTCGTTCTGAGCTTCGTTCTGAGCTTCGTTCTGAGTTTCCTTCTGAGCTTCCTTCTGAGTCCCACCCTCACGTCTGACCAGACCCCCCAGTTCCTGCGCCATACGCCTCAACCCAGCCAGATACCCGGACCATTTCATCACCGGTGAAACCACGTTATGGCTGACGAACTTGGTCGTCCCTCTTACAGTAGCCATCGTCTCATTGAGCGCCTCGAGCATCGGACCGATTTCGTCGCGCAGGAGCACCACCAGTGATTGGACCTGGATCATCAAGATGATGAGCAGCACGCCGATCAACAGTGTCTCGAAGGCGACGAAGATGATAGCCGCGTCCCGCAGCAGGCTCACGACGACCTCGCCAGGGGTGGGACCAACCCCCTCGAAGGTGGCCTGATAGGCATTCACCGAGAGGACGACCAACAGCACAACGATGCTCAACAAAAACAGACCGGCGATGACCAAGCCCCATCGCAATAGACGTTGAGCGCGCAATTCGGCTGGCGATAATTCGAGCGGGACAGAAACCGTATCCTCCAACGTTTCTGGCGTTTCTACCTCGGGCGGTATAGAGGACTGTTCTGTGAATACAGAGTGATCATTCATCATAACGACATTATAGCACAGATCGTTGAGCTCTACAAATAGTTCCGCCGCCCAATACAAGATTCTCTTCATCCTGATCGTAGAGCACCAAAAACTGACCGGGTGTGAGCGCCCGCTGGGGCGAATCGAAACGCACACGCACGCGCTCCGACGCCACCAGCGTCACCGTGACCGGCACAGCCTGGGCCCGATATCGAATCTGGCCCAACGCGTGGAAGGATTCTGTGGGCGCTACACCGCTGACGTAGCGCATTGCATCCACCAGGCACTCACTCCGCCCCAATTCCTGGGCCGTCCCCACGACGAGGGCATTCTCGGCCGGATCGATCGCCATCACGTAGAGCGGTTCCCGGGCTGAAATACCCAGGCCCTTGCGCTGGCCGATGGTGTAGCCCGGCAAGCCCTGATGCCGTCCCAACACACGCCCGGCCGCATCTCGGATGGGCCCAGGTCGGAACAGGTTCGGCGCTCGCTGGAGCAAAAAGCGTCGATAGTCTCCATCGAGCAGGAAACACACGTCCTGGCTCTCCGCTTGTTCGGCCACCGGCAAATCGCGCTGCCGGGCGATCTGGCGCACCTGGTCCTTGGTCAGTTCGCCCAGGGGAAAAATCGCCCGGGACAATTGTGTCTGATCGAGGGCGTGCAAAAAGTAGGATTGATCCTTGCGCCGATCCCGCCCGCGCAGCAGTTGGTACACATCTCCAACACGCTTCACCCGGGCATAGTGGCCCGTGGCCACCGCCGTCGCCCCCAGGGCCTCTGCCTGGTCCATGAGCCAGTTGAAGCGAATGAGGCGATTGCAAACGACGCACGGATTCGGTGTCCGGCCGGCGGCGTATTCCGAGACGAAGTAGCTCAACACGTGCGTCTCGAATGGCTCTCGCGCGTCAATCAGGTGAAAGGGAATGCCTAAATAATCGGCGACGCGCCGGGCCCGGTCAATGGGTCCGCTTCCTTCTCCCTCCTCCTCTGGGGGATGCCAAAGGCTGAGCGTGGCCCCAACGACGTCGACACCCTGTTCGAGCAAACGCGTGGCTGCGACGGCGCTATCGACGCCACCGCTGAGGCCAACGAGTACACGAGCAGGAGACACGCTATCCTCCACAACACGCCCGCAGTTCTCGAACGATGCCCGGCAACACCGCCGCCACACGATCCACATCGGCCTCACCAGTAGACCGTCCCAGGGTCAAACGCAGGCTTCCCAGAAGCCAGTCCCGGGGCAGACCCATCGCTTTCAAGACGGTCGAAGGCTCGGGTTCTCCTTCTGCACACGCCGAGCCGGAACTGGCCGCAATGCCCGCCAGATCCAGGTTCAACACCACCGACTCGCCTTCCACACCCTTGAAAGCAAAACTGGCGTGATGGCACAAACGCTGTCTCGGATGCCCGGTCAGGCGGCTATCGGGCGTCGACGCCAACACCCCTTCGATGAGGCGATCTCGCAGACGCCGTACGCGAGCACACTCAGCCACACGATCCTCCTCCACCAGGCGCAATGCCGTTGCCAATCCCACTGCCCCACCGACGTTGACGGTCCCGGGCCGCCGCTCCCGCTCGTGCCCGCCGCCGGTCAACGCTGGCGCCAGTTGTGTATCGCGTCGGACGTAGAGTAAACCAACCCCTTTGGGCCCGTAGAACTTATGGGCAGAAAGAGCCATGAGATCCACGTGCATGTCGTCCAATTCCAACGGCAGCCGTCCCGGGGCCTGGACCGCGTCGGTGTGAAACACGATCCCTCGCTCGCGACAAAGACGCCCAATTTTGACCATCGGCTGGACCGTGCCAAACTCATTATTGGCCATCATCACGCTGACGAGAACGGTATCCGGGCGAATGGCCTGGGCCAGGTCATCGACGTTCACCTGTCCATATTCATCGACCGGCGCCCGTGTCACCTCGAATCCAAACAGATCGCGCAGTTGGTCCACCGTATGCCCCACGGCGGGATGTTCGATAGACGTGGTGACAATGTGGCGACCACGTCCATCTCTCATCGCCGCCCAGGCCACACCCCGTATCGCGAGGTTGTCGGCCTCGGTGCCCGACCCGGTGAACACAATCTCGGACAGGCGACAGCCCAACACGTCGGCCACGGTCTGGCGGGCCTCCTCCAGCGCGTTCGCGGCCTCGCGGCCAAAAAGATGGGAGGATTCACTATTGCCAAAATGCTCGGACCCATAGGGAGCCATTGCCTCGACGACGCAGGGATCGACGGGCGTCGTCGCAGAGTGATCCAGATAGATGTAATTGTCAGAAATCTCCATTTATGCTCTCCTGAATTGCTGTTCGTGCTCTAGCCACACGCCTGTTTTTATCCAGCCCACCCGTATTGTACCAGAAATTGCAAATGCTGCTAAATGAAATACAATCGTATCATCTCAATAAAGTGGGGGTCGGAAGCGCAGCGGCTTCGTCCAGGTAAGGATCAATCACCAGCCCGTGCTTGCAACCGATCGGGGGGATACACGTAATGATAACGTCGTATCTTCTCAAAAAGGGCGGAAACGGCATTCCGCCTTACATTATTTTCTATCACGAACCTTTATTACCCGACATCTCTGGATCACGAATGTCACGAATGGACAAATCACACGAATTTTGGTTTCGAATTTCAAAAACATTCGTGGCTGCACTGAAATAAGCCTAGATTTCACCACAGAGACACAGAGAGCACAGAGAATTTAACATTTTACTCAAAAAAATTCACCATTTGGCACGATTTACGTAAAAATTTTAATGCGCACCTCAATTTTTCTCCGTGTTCTCAGTGACTCTGTGCTAAGATGATCTTTTTTCAGTAGAGTCATTCGTGACATTCGAGCATTCGTGTGATTCGTGATCGAAAATCAGGCTCTGGATCACGAATGTCGGGTAGTCAATCACGAAGCACACGAAGTGCTTTTGACAGATGCACCCAGAGGAAAAAGTAACATCTCCACTACCAACTATCGTATCATCTCAATAAACCGGGGCAAACTCGCTCGGGCCGGTCTCCTGACCGTGCCCGCTGTGGCTCGGTCGGGAGACCGGCCACAGCTCCCCAACTTATTGAGAAGATACAACTATCAGATATTTTTGGAGGATGACAGTGACAGACAAAATTCTCATCGCTTATGCAACCTGGACCGGAGCCACGCGCGGCGTAGCTGAGGCCATTGCAAAAACGCTGCGCGCGCAAGGGGTTGACGTGACCGTGCTGCGCGCCAAAGAAGCGCGCGATCTCAGCGGCTATGACGCGGTGCTGCTCGGCGTGTCGATTCACGCCGGGCAACTGCCGGGCGAGATCAAACGTTTCATCGGGCGTCATCGCCAGACGTTGGCCAAACTGCCGGTGGCGCACTTCATCGTCTGCCTGGCGGCGACCGAGGATACGGAGGAGAACCGCCAGTCGGTACAAGGCTATATCGACAAGCTGCGCCAACTCGCGCCAGAGATCGAGCCGGTGGACATTGGCATCTTTGGCGGCGCGGTGTTGAACGATACCCCGGAGTTCAAACGCCTCTTCCCCTTGATGAAGATCCCCGTCGGCGCAATGGCAAGCAGCACGCCCGATCACCGCGATTGGGACGCCATCCGTAATTGGGCGGAAGCGATGTACGGCAAACTGGCGCAATAGAGTCAAGAAAATGATATGTCCGATATATAAAGAAACGATCCAGGTTCGGGTGATGCGGCCCGATGAAAAAAAGGCGGTGGCTGCGATCATGCGGCGCGCCTTTTCACCAACGCAACAGATTTTCTTCTCGTGGAAAGGCCACGTCCTGGTGGCCGAGCGCGGCGAACAGGTGTTGGGCAGCGTGGTGCTCAAGACCTTTGCATTGTCCGGTGGGCGCAAGGGCGGTCTCGTGGCGTGGATCTTTACCGATCCCGCCGTCCACGGCCAGGGCGCAGGCCAGGCGCTCACCGAGGCGGCCATCGCCTATTTCGAGGCGGAGGGCTGTACGGACATGTTCGCCTGTGTGGAGGGCCATAACACCAGCTCGAGCAAACTCTTTGCCAGCCGGGGCTTTGGCATTCTCTCACCGGGGGCGCAGTTCCGCCGCTACGGGTTGGGGACGTTGGCGATGTGGTTCCACACCTTTCATTTTATCGACGTGGGACATTTTCTATGGACACGCCCGCCGGCCGGCCAACCCGATCGCCCGGCGTTGCAGTGGTGGGGGACGCTGCTGATGAACACGCTCCTCGTCTGGCTGCTCCTGTGGCAGCAGCACGAGTTTCAGACGTTCGACCTGCGCTACCTGTTGATCGCGCCGCTGTGCATGCTGCTCTTTTTGGGAATGCGCACCCTGGCGATGCTGGTGACGGCCAGGGCGCAGGGCGTCACGCTCCGCTATCGCGCGTGGGAATCGGGCTTTCCCCTGGGCGTGGTCATTGCGCTGACCATCGGCGGGCTGTACCCCAACCCCGGCGGGTTCTATCCCACCGCCGACCGGTGGCGCTATCGCGAGTGGCTGCCCAAACTGGGCCCGGTGGCACTGGCGGGCGCGCTGCCCACGCTGCTGGCAAGTTGGGCGTTGTGGGCGCTCGGCCGCTTTGTCGCGCTGCCGCCGGGCGCGGCTCTGTGGCGCGACATAGCTATGGCCGTCAGTGTGCCCTTGAGCATATTCGACATTGTCATCGTTTTCTTCCCCATGATCAGCTTCAACGGGCGCCGGGTGTGGGATTGGAACCGCTGGCTGTGGGGGGTGTTGGCGGCGGCGACCGTGGCTTTGCTCTTGATCTAGCTTTCCGAATAAAGAGCCCTGGTTATACGTTGAACAGGGGATGCCGGTCGATGGACTGGCGTCATTTTCCAGAAAGGAGTCTCGCTATGCAACCGTCCACAACATCGGGCCAGTCATTGCCCCTCACACGCCGCTTGACGGGTGATGCGGCGCTGACACTCGTCGTCGCCTTGCTGATGACGGCGGCGTCCATCGCCGGGCTGCTGGCCCCGCACACTCTCTATCCGAGCGAGGAACTGCGTCACGGGTTCGTCTCCAATGACGTGGTCAACCTCGTGTTGGGGTTGCCGTTGCTGCTGGCCGCGCCGGCGCTGACCAGGCGCGGCAAGCTGCTGGGGCTGCTCTTTTGGCCCGGCGCGCTGTTCTACGTGACCTATAACTATATCGCCTACGCCGTCGCCCGGCCGCTGACCTGGCAGTTTATACTGTACCTGGCGCTGGTGGGCCTGAGCGCGTGGGCGATCCTGCGTCTGCTCAAGAGCATCGACGGCGCGGCGGTGCAAGCGCAGCTCGCGGGCGCAGTACCGGCGCGGTTTGGCGGCGGCGTCCTGGCGATGCTGGGCGTGCTGTTCTTTTTGCGCGCGGTCGCCGCCATCGTTGGCGCGCTCGCCGCAGGGGAGGCGCTGCCGCCAGCCGAATGCGCCGATCTGCTGACGGCGCCGCTGTGGGTTGCCGGTGGGGTGACGTTGTGGCGGCGCCGGACATTGGGCTACGTGGCCGGGGCGGGGCTGCTCTTTCAGGCCAGCCTGTTGTTTGTGGCGCTGCTCGTTTTTTTCATCTTGCAGCCGTTTGTGGCCGGCGTCCCTTTTCCGGCGGAGGATTTCGTGATCATTTTTGTGATGGGGTGGATCTGCTTCGTCCCCTTTGGTTTGTTCGTGCGCGGCATCGTCCAGCGATCATAGAACGTACAACACTTGGAGATGATTGAATGGCGACACAGACTGTCTCTACATACCGGCTGATCCTGCCGTTTCAGGTGATGATGCAGCCGATGGAAAGCCTGCTCGTGGCGACCTTGGCCGACGACGCCGAGTTCGAGACGATCGAGCCGCAGACCTTCGACGATCCGATCAATGGCAAGGGCATGCGCGTGCTGCGTTACCGGCGGGATGGGCGGGTGGACATCTACTGGCAGCCGGGCGTGTCGGTGAACCGGGAACTGTTCGAGATCGGCGCGGGCGTGGGCGATTTCGCCGAGACGAGCATGGATCCGGCGCGGCTCGAGATCGGGCCGCGCGGCGCAGTGTGCGACGTGGCCTTTACCGACGCGCAGGGCCGGCGGGTGGCGCTGCGCGTCCACGAGGACGCGCCCGGCAAGCGCCCCTTTCCCCTGCTCGCGCCGGTGGGCGAAGACGTGCAGCAGCCGCGCATGCTTTTCCTGGTCTATATGCCCAACGTCGATTTTGCCCGCCGCGGCGCAACGCGGATCGAGGGGCGCATCGGCGAGCGCGCCTTGCGGCCGGCGGCTTTGCCCCTGCCCCTGCAAGGTCGCCGCGTGTACTTCACCCGTTACGCCGCCGGGCCGGTGACGGTGGGCATGCTCAACCCGCCCATGCAGCGGCCCATCGTGCTGGACGTGCCTCCGGCAGGGAGCGCGGAGGTAGAAGGGATGCGGGTCAGCGCCGACGACGCGGGGCGCGTCGTCCGCATCAGCGCCGGGCCGGAGGGCCAGCCGGTGGTGGTCAATTTCGCCCCCGGCTTTCCGCGCCTGGACGGCCTGGACGAGGGCGGCGCGGCGCGCGGGCGCTGGTCGATCAGTCTGGCGGGGGTCCTGATCACGGGCGGCGCGTATCAGGCGACGCGCGCGGGCCAGCGCGCTGCGGTGGAACTCGACGTGACGGATCACTGGAAGCCGGCCGGTCTGCCCTTGAGCATGAACATCCTGACCCATCTGGTGCGCATGTTCCGCACCTGGCCGGCCTCCTACCGCTGGCGCGGCGCGGTCGAACTGGGCGCAGAACCGGCTATGTCTGGGGCCTGGGAGCGGAAATCATGAAAGCTAAACTTGCCGCCTCCCTGTCTCTGGTCTGTCTGCTGCTGACCGCCATGTGGGTGGCCTTGTTGATCGCCGACATGGCGACGGCCGGGCCGCTGGAGACGTTCGAGCAGGTCGCCGCTCACGCCGCGCGGCTGCACGGGCTATTCTACGCCGCGTATATCAACGCGGCGCTGATCACGCTGGCTGCGACGGCGTTTATGGCTGCGCTGTATGCCTATCTCAAGCCATCCGCTCCCGAGTGGATCGTCGTCGGGTTGGCCTTTGTCCCAATCTATGGTGCGCTCAACCTGCTCGCCTATCTCTCGCAGGTCACGCTCGTGCCGGCGCTGGTGACGCTGCGGCTCGACCCGCAATACACCGCTGCGGCCGATGTGCTGCTGCGCCTAACGCTGCAAGCCTGGCCCGAGTCGGCAGTGGCGTTCTTCAATGGGCTGGCCTATGGCATTTTGGGCATCCCGTCGGTCCTGTACGGCGCGCTGCGCTGGGGCGGGCTGCTGCTGGCGCTCAACGGCGCGGCCTGCATCCTGGGCGTGATCGGCACACTAGCCGGCAGCGCGCTACTCGCCCAGGGTGTGATGATCGGCGGCGTGTTGTTCTTGTTAGCACTGCTCCCCCTCGGTTGGGGATTGTGGAAAAGGAGCATTGAATGAAAGCCATCGTATTCACCGAATATGGTCCGCCGGATGTACTGCATCTCAAAGACATCCCCAAGCCAACTCCGAAAGAGAATGAGATCCTGGTCAGAGTCTACGCGACGCCGATCAACTACGGCGATCTGACCGCCCGGAACTTTGCCTCCAGCCAGTTCAATATGCCCGCGCTTTTCTACCTCCCGGCGCGGCTGTCGTTTGGCTGGAACAAGCCCAAAACCAACGTCCTGGGCAGCGAGCTGGCCGGGCAAGTGGAAGCGATCGGCCAGGCGGTCACGAAATTCCGGCCCGGCGACCAGGTTTTCGCTTACGTCGGGATGAAAATGCGCGCGAATGCCGAGTATCTCTGCATCCCCGAAACCGGGATGGTCGCGCTCAAACCGGCCAATCTAACCTACGCCGAGGCCGCCACCCTGCCCTATGGCGCGATTATGGCGTCCAGCCTGCTCAGAAAGGTCGATCTTCAGCCCGGACAAAAGGTGCTGATCAATGGCGCTTCCGGCGGGATTGGCTCGATGGCCGTGCAGCTTGCCAAACACATGGGCGCCGAGGTGACCGGCGTCTGTGGGACGGCGCGCCTGGATTTCGTGCGCTCTCTGGGGGCAGACAGGGTCATTGATTACACGCAAGAGAACTTTACCCAAAACGGCGAGACCTACGACTTGATTTTCGACATCCTGGGCAAGGGCTCGTTTGCACGGCTCAGACATTCGCTCACGCCCAACGGCATCTATCTGTTGGCCAGCTACAAGATGAAGGCGGTTCTTCAGATGCTGTGGACTGCCGTGACCCGCAGCCGGCAAAAGGTCATCTGCGCCTTTGCCGAAGAAAAGGTGAAAGACCTGGTCTTTATCAAGGAACTCGCCGAGGCGGGGCAGATCAAAACCATCATTGACCGCTGCTTTCCGTTGGAACAGGCCGCAGAGGCGCATCGCTACGTCGAGTCTGGGAACAAGATGGGGCCTGTTGTTATCACCATCGCAGGCGAAGGTGAATGATCGATCGCTGCCAGAAATGTGGAGACAAACCGGCAAAGGAGTGAGATAGTCGACCTGTTCATCGCGATTACCGGCTACGCGCCCGGCCAGAGCGACCCGGAAGTCATCATCAACATCTGCTGGGCGTTTATCTTTATCGGTGGGCTAGGGCTGTATCTGCTCACCTTTTACAGAAGAAGGATTTTCCCCAGGCCGCCGCTATGCTGGCCGACGCCTTCCAAGACGACCCGCTCTGGAACGCGGTTCTGGCCGGAGCAGCGCTAACGCAGCGGGTGAGCGTTTTTGAAACCCCTCTCCGTTATTGCGCCAAATACGGCCAGGTCTATGCCGCTTCAGCCAATTTGGAAGGTGTTGCCGCCTGGACGCCGGGCGAGTTGGCCGGGGATGAAAATCCTCGCTTTGAGCGGCAGTTATCGCAAAAAAGGCTACACGGCGCGCATCGTGCAGATGCAATGTACCAGTTGGGCACGTAAAGGCTATGTTTTTGACGCCTGTGTACATAGCTTGAATGGCTTCAAACCCCATACCAGCGTCAATACATTCTGGCAGGAATTGGGCGCTATGCCGTGTGAATTAGTCGAGCGCAAAGAATTTGTCAGCGCCGTTCTGCCGGATGGTACTTATTTTCATAACTATTTCGATCTCGAAAAACTAGAATCTCACTTGAAACAGCTATCGCCGGAAGATACGGCGGTCATTGATGAGTACATCATTTTAACCGTCTATTCGAGCCACGCCAGAGCGTCCTAAACGTTGTCAAAATAGGCGGTCTCCAGGTCAGTTCCCTTGACCTGACCCATGATCGAATCGACCGACATCTGGGCCAGCGTGCTCGACGGGACCACCAGAGCCATCTTCTTGATCCCGGCCGCTATGGCGCGGGGAAACCAATCCGCGTTCGACCACTTTTGATTCTCTGGCGAGACGACGCCCATCTTTCGCATATCAGCCAGCCAGTTCTTGGCCCTCTGTTTCTTGACCAATTCCAACCCTTTTTCCAAACCGGTTCTAAACTACGGGCCGGTGGCGTAACTTTTCCAGGCCATCACGACACACCGATAGGCCGGGTCCCAACGAACTGTCAGATACTTCTCATCGAAATAATTCATTTTCGTGACCTCCTACAGTCATTACATCTGCTCATTTATTGCGAAGACACTCTCTGTCCATTACCTGAATCAAGCTCGCCATTGCCCGCCGGGATTGCGGATTCGATCCCCTCGGTGGGCGGCGATGTTGGCGTGATCGATTGATCGCTGAGTTTGAACTGCGCGACGACGCTGGAGAGCATTTCGGCCAGGTCCGCCAGGCCCTGGGCCGATGCCGTGACCTCCTCGACCTGGGCGTTGACCTCCTCGATGGTCGCGCTGACTTCTTCAGTGGAGGCGCCGTTTTCTTCCGAAAGGGCCGCGATGGTATCGATGGCGGCTGAGATCTGGCTGGCGCCAGCGGCCATTTCCTCGGTGGATGCGGTGTTCTCCTCGACTACGGCCGAGACCCCATCCATCGTGTTGACCAGGTTGTTGGACGCGCTCTCCATCACCCCGGCAGCGGCGGCGATCTCGTCGACCCGTTCGTACAACCCTTCAATAGCGATCAGGATAGCGTCCAGGGCCTGCCTCGCTTCATCGGCCTGGTTAACGCCTGACGTCACTTCGGCGCTGTTTGTTTCCATCGCCTGAGCCGTTTCGTGGATCGTCTGTTGGATCGTTTTGATGAGATTGGATATCTCCTTGGTCGATTGAGTGGCATTTTCGGCCAGTTTGCGTACCTCGTCGGCCACGACAGCGAAACCCTTGCCGTGCTCGCCGGCCCGGGCCGCCTCGATAGCGGCATTGAGGGCCAAAAGGTTGGTTTGCGAGGCGATGTCGTTGATCGTCTCTACGATCATGCTGATCCGTTCCGAACGCTGCCCCATCTCCCGCACTTTGTAGGCTACCGCATCGGTGCTCGATTTGATGCGTGTCATACCCTGGATCGTGTGCTCAATAGTCTGCCCGCCGCTGCGGGCGGTCTGCGCCGCCTGAGCGGCGTCTTCCGCGCCCGTTTGGGCGTTCCGGAGTACTCCCTGAACGGCAGCCGATATTTGACTCGTGATGGCAGCCGATTGGTTGATCGCGCTCGCCTGCTCCTGGGCGCCACGGGCCACGCCGTCGATGGTGCGAGCGACCTGATCGACGATGGTGGTAGCGGCCGCGACGGATTGAACCTGCTGGGCGGCGCCCTGGGCGACCTGTTGGATCGTGGCCGCGACCTGGTTCGTGGCCTGGGCCGATTGCTCAGCCGAGGCGGTGAGCTGGTCGGCAGCGGCGCTCACCCCGGTGACGTTGTCGGCGACTTGCTTCGCCAGGGCGCGCAGGTCAGAGATCATGTCGACGAAAGCGTTGCCCAACAGGTCATCCTTGCCCTTGGGCGTCACGCTGACCGTGAGATCGCCGGCAGCGATGTGTTGGGCGGCGCTCGTCATATCCTGGAAATAGTCCACCAGCGACCCAAAGACCTGTCCGATGTCGCCTATCTCGTCGTCTCGCCGCGTGATGCGCGCCAGGTTGTTCTGGTCCATCCCCCTCAGCGCAACGTCGCCGGTCGAGAGCAACCGAGCGGCGGAGGCAATGATGTCCACCGGCCGGGTGATGGTTCGCGCGATGAGGATCGCCGCCCCGCTGGCGAGCAGGATGCTCAGGATGACGACCCCAATGAAGACGTTGCGCAGCGCGTTGATCCCTGACAGAAGGACCTCGGAGGGGGCGAAGATAGCCAGGGACCAGCCGGTGGCGGGCAGAGGAGTGTAGACGGTGAAGACTTCCCCCTCGTCCCCAAACGGTGAACTCATCCGTTCGATCCCCTGTTCGCCGGCGGTCATCCTGTCGGCCAGGGGTTGCAGCTTCCCGCCGGCTACGTCGCCGACGTTTTTGTCTATCAGATCCTGGACGTTCTGGACGATCAGGGTGGAATCGTCGATGCCCATGATATGCCCCTGTTGGTCGATGAGGATGGCGTGCCCCCGTTCGTCGAACTCCTTCCTCTGGGCAATCTCAGACAGGATCTGGCTGAGGCGATCCAGTGACACGTCGATGGTGCTGATGCCGCCGAAGTTTCCGTCGCTGTCGTAGAATGGGGCCGAGTAGGTCGTCATCAACGTCTCGCCGCCTCCCTCGTCGTAGTAAGGCGGGCTCCAGGCCGGGCGGCCTGTCGCCTGGGGGACGGTGTAATAATCGAATTCCCAGTAGACGTAATCATCGCTGCCCAATTGGACGTAGTTAGGCTGTTCTTGCTCATACCACCAGTAAGGGCAGAAGTATTTTCGGTCTGGGTCGAAGGTGTAAGGCTCGAAACAGACGCCGGAACCATAGACGTCGGGATTGGCGAGCAAGATGTCGTGCATTCTCGCCTTGAGCGCCTCTTCGTGCCTGACCTCGTCCGCCTCAACCGAGCTGGAGAGCACCACGGGGATGCGGGCGACCGAATTGAGGTAGACGTCCATCTCGTTGGCCCGAGCCTCGACCAGACGCAACAGGCTGTTTGCGATCTCATTTTCCAGCGCTGCGGAACTGGTGAAGTAGCTGACGCCGATGACGAATAGGGTGAGGATGGCGACTGTTCCGACGATCAGCAGGAGCATCTTGTTACGTATTGATTGCTTGATTAGTTTGAACATGGGCTTCTCTCTTTAACTGGATCGAGCGGATAGCTTGAACTGGGCGATGGCGGCGCTCAGAACGTCCGCTAATCCGGATAGACTCTGGGCCGAGGCGTTGACCTCCTCCACCTGGGCGCTGACTTCCTCGACGGTGGCGCTGACCTCTTCACTCGCTGCGCTGTTCTCCTCTGAGATAGAGGCGACGTTCTCGATGGCGGTGGAGATCTCTCCGGCGCTGGCTGCCATATCCTGGGTGGCGGCATTGTTCTCTTCCACCACGGCTGAGACTGCGTCCATCGCGTCCACCAGGTCGGTGGCCGAGATGTCTATCGCTTCGGCGGCCGATGCGATCTCATTGACCTGCTGGTTGACCGATTCGACGGCGGCGAGTATCGCGTCCAGCGCCTTTCCCGATTCGTTGGCCTGGGCCAGTCCCGCGTCGACCTCGTGGGCGCCCTCGTCCATCGCGTACACCGCCTCGCTGATGGTCTGTTGGACGTTAAGGATCAGTCCGGCGATCTCCTTGGTGGCAGCGGTGGCGCTTTCGGCCAGCTTGCGCACCTCGTCGGCGACGACGGCGAAACCCTTGCCGTGTTCGCCGGCCCGGGCTGCCTCGATGGCGGCGTTGAGGGCCAGCAGATTGGTTTGAGAGGCGATGTCGTCGATGGTCTCGACGATGGCGCCGATCTGTTCGGAGCGCTGGCCCATCTCCTGCACCTTCTGGGCCACGGTATCGACGCTGGCCTGGATGCTTTCGATGCCCAGGACGGTCCGTCTGACCGTCTGGGCGCCATCGCGGGCGGCCTGGGTCGCCTCGCCGGCGCCCTGGGCGCCCGATTGGGCGTTGACCGTCACCTGCTGGATGCCGGATGAGATGCGGGCGGTGATTTCGGCCGAGCGGTTGACGGCGATCGCCTGCTCCTGGGCGCCCCGGGCCACCCCGTCGATGGCGCGGGCGACCTGCTCGACGATGGTATTGGCGGTCGTGACGCTTTCGGTCTGCTGGGCGGTCCCTTGCGCCACCTGCTGGATCGTAGCGGCGACCTGGTTGGCCGCCTGGGCCGATTGCTCGGCCGAGGCGGTGAGCTGGGTCGAGGCGGCGCCTACGGCGTTGGCGCTCTCGGCCACCCGGGCGATCACTTCACGGAGGTCGACGAGCATCTGGGCGAAGGCGTTGCCCAACACGTCCTGCCCCGATTGGGGTTGTACGTCGATGGTCAGATCCCCCTGGGTCAGGTGGAGGGCCGCTTCGGCCAGGCTTTGCATGTAGGCCGTCATCTGACGGAAGGCATCGGCCAGTTGGCCGACCTCGTCGGCGCCGGTGACCTCGACCTGCTGGCTGAGATTGCCCCGGGAGATCTTCTGGGCGACCTGCGTGATGCGCTGGATAGGGTCGGCGATCTGCCAGGCAGCCAGCCAGAGCAGCGCCAGAGCAGCGCCGGTCACTACGATGCCGATCCCGATCATCCACCACATGGCGGAGATCGCCTCGGCGTTGATCTGGGCGGTGGGTATACTGATATTCACTGACCAGGGG
>DSAR01000449.1 GCA_011046405.1 Chloroflexota bacterium
CCAGAGCCAATAAGGAACCGTTGACCACCAAATTCTTGCTCGACGTACAAGGATTCTATGGGTTAGGCCCTAACCTGGACGAGCCAGAGCCAATAAGGAACCGTTGACCACCAAATTCTTGCTTGCTGCGCAAGGATTCTATTGGTTAGGCCGTATCCCTCAACGACTTCCACTTTATTTTAGCAGAAATCATCGCCGCCTAAGTGCGAATTCCATTCGAGTTTGGTTTGAAAAGGTTGGAATTCCGTTGCCATGGGGGATTTTTCGGGACCTATCGGAAATCTCATCAGATTCAACTCACCTGATCCGACGGCGAGACGCGTTTCATGAGCAGCTGGGGGAGTTGACGAAGTTCCTCGCTGCCCAAGAGGAGCGCGGCGACGACGTAAGCAGCGACGCCGACGAGCAACCGCCCCAACCCGTTGGGATCCGGTACCAGGGCATAGAACCCGAACATGGCCATTGCCATCAGGCCCGACGCAATCCCGGTACGCACCAGAGAGCGCGTGATAGGCCCCTCATCTATGCCCGCCAGTTTCCGCCGTGCGACAAACAGGAGCGCTATGACCTGAAAACCGACCCCCAGTGAGTTGCCCAGGGCGATAGCCCCATGAGCCAATCGAGGGAGCAGAATCCAGGCCACTGTCGTGTTGAGCGTCAACCCCCCAACAGCTGCCCAGAGCGGCGTCCACATGTCCCGTTGGGCGTAAAACAAGCGAGCGACGACTTCCAGCGTGCTGTGGGTGACGAGGCCCAGGGCGAAAAATTGCAGGGCCCAATAAACGCGATCTGTGGCGACAGCATCGAACGCCCCTCCCTGGAAAAACAGCGCGGCTAACGGACGTCCCACGACCAGCAACCCGACCGCCGCCGGGACGCTCAACGCCAGGATCAGCCGGAGCGCCCAGGAGAAGGTGTGGCGCAAGTCGGTTTTGTACCCATCGGCTTCATCGGCTGCATGGGCTTCATCGACAATGCGGGCCAGGGTGGGAAAGACGACAATGCCCATCGCGGTACCCAGGAGCGTCTGAGGCAATTGCATCAACTTCCAGGCGTATTCGTAGGCGGCTATAGCACCGTCAGGTAGATAGGAGCCAAAGGTCGTCGGTAACACGAAAGTGACGTACGTCACCCCCATACCCAGCATGCGAGGCGCCATCAACTTGAGCAGAGCCCCCAGTTCAGGATGATACAGCGAGGCGACCCATCGGGCCTGGCGGTGCACCAGCCAGGGGACTTTGATCAGCAAGTGGGCAACGGCGCCCAGCAAGCCTCCCCAGGCCAGCCCGAAAATCCCCATCCCCGGCACCAAGACGACAGCGCCGAAGATGCGGCCCAGCGTGTAGCAGAGCGGCGCCAGGGCCGGGAGCAGGAAATGCTCGTGGGCTTGCAGCGTGCTGGTGAAGACGGTGCTGACACTGAAAATCAAGGTCTGGATCAACACCAGGCGCATCAACCGGGTCGCCAGGGCGACCTGATCCAGATCGCCGGCGAAGCCCGGTGCGACAGTGACGATGATGGGGCGGGCGAAGACAGCTGCGACGATGCTGGCGCCGCCGACGAAAATCAAGATCCAGTTGACCACGACGGAAACGAGATGCCACAGATCGAAGTGTCTCTGTTTGCTCAGCGCGCGGGTGAGCAGGGGAATCAGGGCCGTCGTCAGGGCGGCGCCGGTGACGATGGTGTTGAGCCCCTCGGGTATCTCGAAAGCGGCAAAATAAGCGTCCAGCACCGCCGACGTCCCGAAGGCGCGACTCACGAGCATCTCGCGCACGATCCCTAACGTTTTGTCGAGCGCCAGGAGAGAGGCGACCAGCAACGTGGCGCGGGCGATTTGACGGATGTCGACGCCGCTAGACCCTGGCGCATCAGGGCCTAATCCAGGTTCTTCCTGTACGTCGAGCGGCGATTTTCCATCACAGATCCTGCTTGGCTCTGGCTCATCTAGTTCAAGTTCTTGATGCACCATCGGGGCTACGATGCGCCTGACGACGACGTCTTGGTCTCGGGTAAATCGCCTTCCTCACCCGCGGGAGCGACAAGACGACGCGCCTCACGACGCGCCTCGAAAGGCAATATCACGTGAAAGGCGCTGCCAGGACAGGCCGTTTCGTCGTAACCCTCACTCACGGCCCATATCCGCCCTCCATGAGCCTCGATGATACCCCGGGCAATGGATAATCCCAAACCGGGCCCTCCCCCCATGAACCGGTACGTCCCCGATACGTGTTGATTGACGTCACCGGTTTGGAAAAATTTGTCGAAAATAATCTCTCGATCAGAGGGTCTAATGCCTATCCCCGTGTCGATGATCGATACCTTGAAGTGGACAGCGTCGACTTGCCGGGCTTGGATGCTAATCTTCCCCCCATCTGGTGTGTATTTGATGGCGTTGGAGATCAGATTGGCAAACGCCTGCGCCAGACGTTGTAGATCGACTACGATGGGAGGAATAGCGTCTATGCCCTCAATCTCTAGATGGATCTTGCGCAATCGAAGGGGCTTCAGCCAGGATTGGAGTGACATACGCATCACAGCCTCCAGGGTCGTTGGAGCAAAGTATAACACCATCTTTTCTTCCTCGATCTGTGAGAGATCGAGTATGGCCTTGACGATCGTCTCCAATTGCCTGGCCCCCTTGGCAAGACTCTGGACAACACCCGCAATCTCCTCTCGCTCTACGGCGCGCGTGTTGCACAGTTCGGACAACAAGTCGGCGTACCCTTTGACGTGGGTTAATGGCGTCCGCAGTTCATGGGATGCGATGACTAAGAAATCAGTCTTGGCTCGATCCAGGCGCTCTGCACGTTTGATGGCTCGCTGCAGTTCCTCGTTCAGCTGAGTGATCTCCCGGTTAAGCGCCCGCATATCGGCAAACATCCGTGCGTTCTTGAGGGCAATCCCCGTCTGACTGGCCAGCGTGGACAGGAAGGATTGATCCTGTCTACTGAACGGTTCACCACTACGAGGCGGCCCCACTGCCAAAATCCCGAGCAGCGTAGATTGGGTAAAAATGGGCACGTAGATTTCCATCCCCATATCCTTGAGCCACTCCCGTATCCTGGGAACAAGGTTTCGAAACGCGGTCTCGTGGGCTAATTCGTGTTGAAAGAGTGCTTTTCCTCCACCCGCCAGATGCTCGATCAACGGGCTGTCGTCGTCGATCAATATCTCGGTCGACGGGCACTCTCCCAACGAGGTCTCCCCCGTTCCCTGCAACAATCGCAGGCAAATCCCCCGTTCTTCTTCGGATACCAGGATGACAGCCGCCCGTTGAACCTCCAGGGTGTCATTCACCGTCTTGAGGGTGACAGTCGCCAGGTGATCCAGGTCGATGATGTTCCCGATAGCCAGACTGTACTGGCGTAACGTCTCCTCTGGATGATAACCGGTACGTGGAATGAGGATTTGACCGACATGGATGATGAAGGCGCGATATGGTTCGTAGAGCAAGGCCACCGCTGCTGCAAAGACGATGGCTAAAAGCACTGCGAGAGGCGAGGAGGATATAGCACGGGCCGGGGATTGAGAAAATGAGGAAAGCGCCCACAAAGCAAAGAGGAAAAAGACCGTCAATGAAACGATCAGGATCGAGAAGCGCAAGCCGCCACGTATTGCAGCCCGGACGTTTGGTAAGTAGCGTCGGGACGCGGCGATGGTAATGACCGTAAGCCCCAGCAAGTGGAGCAGTAGCCCCAGCGCGCCCAAGGGTCTCGAAGCAAACAACGCCAGCGCCTGCCCCGTCACCAGCCATATCGCCGCCCACGTCCAGTAGAGCGCCCGGTTGCGGCGAAAGGCCCATTCTGTCTGCTTATGCCGCCTCTGCCAAGAGAATGCCAACGTGCTCCATAACCCGATCCAACCCACAGCAGCCAACAATTGCTCGACGTTTGGGAGCGCGCCGGTTAGCCTGGAATACGCACCGAGGATCAGGACGATAGCGCCCCAGACCCAGCCAGCAACACTCCACGACCAGTCTTCTTTTTCTTGGGTGAAAGCGCGCTCCAGTACCAACGCCTGACCGGCAGTAGTAGGCGCCAAGGCGTCGAATAGGAGGGCGGCTATCTCACCAGTTGGAGGAAAGCGGTGAGCGAAGATGCTCAAAGCGCCGCTAATTCCCCACGTGGCCGTCAGAGCGCCATAGATCACGGTCAAATAGCGGGTGCGCCGGTCGAGGTGGCGCATCTTGGCCCCGTAGCGCAATAAGCCGAGGGGCAAGAGTAACTGAGCCAGGGCCAAGACGGCCCAGATGATAACTTGGAATATCCAGGATGACATAATGAACGTCTCTTCCAGATCAGGCGACGAGCCTCTTCCTCGCCCGTACTGGCTTGCTGCAAGACTGCTTGCCCGAAGGCGTCGCGATGTCATAAACGTTATGGTTCTTTGGGATTTCGCATGGTCGCGGCGAAAAATTGACCGCTTGCTAAGCCGAGCACGCGAACCGGCAGAGAGCCAACGTTATAAGTCGCGGGGCGTAGGGATGGGCAGGGAGAATGTAAAAGTCGTGCCCTTTTCAGAGGTATCCTCCACCCAGATACGTTCGCCGTGCGCTTCGAGCGCCATCTTGCAAAAGGCCAAACCC
This sequence comes from Chloroflexota bacterium, assembly GCA_011046405.1. Taxonomy (GTDB): domain Bacteria; phylum Chloroflexota; class Anaerolineae; order B4-G1; family B4-G1; genus DSAR01. The sequence goes on from DSAR01000449.1 coordinate 4,589, forward strand.
AACCCGCTGCCTCGCTCTTGCTGTTCTCCGATGACAAACTTGTCGAACAGCTTGTTCTGTATTTCGAGCGGAATCCCCGAGCCATTGTCGATGACTGAGATGAGGGCCTTGGATTTGTTCTCTTCGTCCAACCTGGCCGTGATGCAAATGACGCCGTTCTCGGGTGTAAACTTGATCGCGTTCCCGACCAAATTCTTGAGGACTCTTTCTATCAACGACGCGTCGGCCCAAACTGGCGGGAGCGTCGATGGTATGTCGCTCTTTAGTTGGATGTTTTTTGGGACCGCCAATGGGAGTTGTAACGCCAGGACGTTGGATACCAGTTTGGGAAGAGAGATGACCGTCTGGTCCAGCGGCATTTGCCGGTTTTCCAGTCGACTAATCTCCAGGATCGCATTGACCAACTTGAGCATGCTCTGGGTATTCTCCTGGGCAATATCCCATAACTGTTGTTGGGTGGACGAGAGACTTACGTCGAGGTTGTCGGCCAAGAAGGACAACGCGCCGTGGATAGCGGTCAGCGGATTACGCAAGTCGTGAACCATTGCATGCGTGAGATCCTCGCGCATACGCTCGAGCATCCGCTCCTCGGTCACGTCTCGGAAGACCAACAGCCGGCCCATGTGAATCGAAGCGCTCATCACCGGTAAATTGAGCAAATGAATGGTGCGTGGCGGGACGCTATATTCGCCCTCGTAGGCGGATGTATCGCCGGACCGAGCACGCTCGATCTCTTTCGTGATAAACTGGCCGATCTTGGGTGCGTTGTGCTCGACGCTCTCGAAAATGTCCTGTACAGGACGCTCGATCCACTCTTCAGGGGACCCCTCGATTTGCAGGAGATCGAGCGCCGGTGCGTTGACCAGCAACACGCGTTGATCCATTTCGATGCTCACCATCAGGATGCCATCTCGACTGGATTCGATCATCGCTTGCAAACGACTGCGCTCACCGGCGATGGCCTGAAAGAGCCGGGCATTGGTCACAGCCGTGGCCACTTGTTGACCGAGCGCCGTCAATAGATCCGCTTCTGCTGACGAAAGGGGACGTGTTTTATAGGAAAACAGACTTAAAACACCGATAGAACGATCCTGATGCTGCAAAGGGATGCTGGAAAAGGCCCGTATGCCCTGAGAGAGCGCCTGGTCCAGCAAGGGGATGCGCTCTTTAAAACGCTCAACGACATCCTTTTCCAAGTCGACATCGCTCACCAAAAGAACCTGCTTTTGTCGATGGACGTGTTGGCACAATGTGCCCACTAACCCATTTTGGTCGATGTGCGCCAGCATTTGGGATGGTATGTCTCGCTCTATGGCCAATTGTAATCGCTCGCCATCATTGGCGGGGACCAAGCTGATCATGCCAGCGTCGAAGTCGAGCGAGGTGAGCGCCGTGTCCAATGTTTCCGACAAGACATCCGCCAACACGATAGACCGGCTGGTCGAACGGGCGATGGTGTATAGCGTGTTCAGACCGGCAGCGTAGTGACTGACCTCGGTGTATAGCCTGGCGTTATCTAATGCCAGGGCGATAGCCTCCGCCAGGTAGGTCGCCAGGAGTGTCTCGTCGGCGTCGAAGGCGCCCGCCTGGTCGCTGGATACATCGAGCACGCCCAACATCCGATCGCCCCGCCGAAGGGGGATAGCCAATTCACAGCGATGGGCACTGTTAACCGCCACGTAATCCTCGTCGTTGACGACGTCGGGAATGTATTGCCGTTTCCCGGTCAGAAAAGCACGCCCCGTGATGCCCTGATCGAGAGGAATCACATCGGGCGCCTCGTGGGCCAACGGTCCTGCCCTGCTCACGAAAACGAGATGGGTTCCCGGCTCGTTGGGCAGAAGGATGGCGACGTCGGGCCACCCCGTCAGCCGGGCAATGATCTCGACGGCGGCGCGGGTGATCGTCTCGACATCAAGGTGTTCTCCGGCCGCGCGAAGGGTCTCGTAAAGCGTCGTCTGGCGAACAGCTAAACGACGCTGTTCATCATACATTTGGGCATTGCGTATGGCCATAGCCATCTGGTTGACCGACGACTGGAGTAAATAGGCGTGATCCGTGTTGAAATGATTGGGATTGAAATGGGTCAAGGTGAGAATTCCCAGGATAGCCGAACCGCTGGAGATGGGGAGGCAGAGTACCGACTTGGCCGTGTAGGGTGCATCCTCCAGCGTCAACCAGCGCTCATCCTGGGCGGCATCGGCGATCAGCGCCGGCTGGCGGTGGCGAAACACCCAGCCGGCCAACCCCTTTTCCATCACGAGATTCACGATGGAACTTTTATCTGCTGGCGAGACTTTTCCCCGGGCCAATACGCTATGGGTGACCACACCGCTGCCGTCCAGAAGGAACATACTCCCGTGCTCGGCATTCGTCAGCGTGACGGCCATGTTTAGCGCGCTTTGAAGGGTATCGATCAGAGACGTCCGTTTCATCGTCGCCCGCGCAATGGCGATGAGATTCTCCAAGAGATCTTTCTGAGCTAACATATCTGCTTCGGCGCGCTTCTGACTCGTCACGTCATCCAGGATGACGAGTGCTCCTCCAGACCTGTTCTGGTGATCGCGGATGTGTGAGGTTTGCAACCGATAGATCCGCTCTCCCACGGCAACGTCAGCCTGAGTTGGAACCGTCTCTATGTGACGATTGAGGAAGGCCAGTTCATCAGGCAACACCTGTACGACAGGCTGGCCGACGACTTTCTCCACCGAGAGACCAATGAGCTTCTCCGCAGCCGGATTGACGTCGACGATGCGACTTTGGGGATCTAGCACAAATACGACGCTTTTCAGATTTTCTACGACAACGCTGCGGGCTATCGGTATCATATCGAATAGGCGGAAGAAGTGGATGCTGGCACCGGTGAGCAATCCGGCGAACATAAATGCAAAAGGCGTCGGTTCGAGTGGAAACCATGGAAACGCGTAGTTGTACAAGGTATCACTGATCACCGGTATCAGACTGCCGAATAACAGGGTCATGAGTTGCCCTCGATAGAGACGAGGCGCGTGATGAAGGGCTTGGAGGATGAGGTACAAACCGATCAATAACAACCCATACGTATATACCGCGTGAATCTGATGCCACACACCGTAGGTCGCCTTCCATACCAGCAGCGTTCCTCTTTCTCTTAGAACCACGCTGGTCCAGTTGAGGTGATGTAGTTCATTGGTCCACACGACGATCAGGGTAATCAGCGGCTCGATTGACAGGGCAACTAATACGCGCGGATCAAGCCATTTTTCGCGTCCGATATATCGGAGCAGAAAGATGAACCATGCAGTGGGGGCAATAACGATGCCTACGTATCGCACCTTGGCCCAGAAGATCTTGGCAGGCACGTCCACGCTGATCAGCCTGAGCGCGTATGCCAGGGTCCACACGGCGATGGCCAACATAAGCACCGTAAAGGAAGTAGCGCCGATGATCGAAGAACGTCGCCACGTGTAATAGGCAATGCCTAATGCGATAAACGTCGCTATAAGCAAGGGATATATAAGAGGCGTGTACTGGATATTCATCGAATGGGCTTCTCGCCTTTTGACCTAGGTGACCGGCGCCTGAAAAATTTGTCGGTTCTTTGGGATTTCGCATGGCCGCGGTGAGAGATTAGCCACGAATCCTTCGACTACGCTCAGGACAAGTTTGCACGAATGGACACGAAAAACCCAAAGATTAGTGACAATTCGTGTAATTCGTGGCGAAAAATTGACCGCTTGCTGCTAAGCCGAGCACGCGAACTAGCAGAGAGCCACAAATTTTAGCGAATGTGCAACGGAGAAATACCATGCGCTTCGAATCCACTGGCGCGATAGAATTCACGCGCCGTCGCATCACCGCGAGAGGTATCGACGAACAAATGGGTCGCACCTCGTCGGTCGGCTCGCTGAATAGCCGCCTCCACCAACGCCTGACCAATCCCCTGTCGCCGGCACGCCGGATCTACCGCGAGATCGTCGATCAAGGCCCGCAGGCCAGAGAGAACGGGAATGAAGGACAGTGCGACAAAGCCTAGCACCTGTCCATCTACTTCGGCCATCAGCACGTCCATCGCCAGGCTCTCGTGAAATCGTTGAGCCACAGATTGGAGATCGTCCGGCGTCATTTCCGCGTTAACCGGGATCAATGGCAGCAAGGCCAAAAGTCGGGCCTCGTCCTCTAACCGGGCGTCACGAATGGTCACAGAGGATTCGTCGACCTGCAGGCACGGGGAGCGCGAGCGAATCAGCCGTTCCAGCACCTCCCGGTGTGTGCGAAAGGCGAGGTTTTCGGGTAGGTCATCCAGAGGGAAAATGCGCACGTCCTGGGCATCATCACCGGCCTGCATTTCTCCTCCAATAGGCCTGGCCCGGTAGAAGATCACGATGCCGCTGTGGGGCAAAGCGCCCTCGGGGAATGAGGATACACCGAACAACTCCAGTATCTTGATGTCGAGCCCGGTTTCGTATCATCTCAATAAACCGGGGCAAACTCGCTCGGGCCGGTCTCCTGACCGTGCCCGCTGTGGCTCGGTCGGGAGACCGGCCACAGCTCCCCAACTTATTGAGAAGATACCCGGTTTCTTCCTTGCATTCGCGGATAGCCGCTTGTTCGACGCTCTCATCTTCTTCGATGTAACCGGAGGGTAGCGCCCACGACCCTACAAAGGGCGCCTGGCCCCGCTGAATTAACACGACGCCTCTCCCCATTTCTATCAACACGCCAGCTCCCGGCACCGGGTTGCGATACATCACGAAGCGACAATAGGGACAGATCTCGCGCACACGACCGGCTACCTCGCCCGTCTCCATCGCCGCCCCACAACGAGGACAATAGGTCACCGGCAAACTCCTCCCATTAGCCCGGCAACAAGACAGAGCGCAACTCAGGCGCGTAAGCATCAATCACGTCTGGCCTGATCGCGTTAGCGCCAACCGTCTCGGCGTACAGTCTGGCGCTCCGCCGAGGCGTCCTGGCCTGAGTTGCGGGATCGAGCTCGATGAGGCCAAAACGCAGCGTCCACCCCTCGGCCCACTCGAAATTATCCACCAGCGTCCAGTGATAATATCCCATCACCGGATAGCATAATTGAATCGCGTGCCACATCTGGTGCAGGTGGGTCAAGAGATAACGGGGTCGTTGGTCGTCGTCATCGTCGGGGAGGCCGTTCTCGGTGACGTAGATGGGTAATCCCAGGCGGGATAGTCGCTGAAGGCAACGGAACAACCCCTCCGGATAAAATTCGCCGTACTCGCCATCGAGCATCTCGGCGCTATCGGCGTGGCGGCGGTGGCAGAAGAGGGCCTGAGATTGAGAATGATCGAAAGCGATCAAATCGCGCGTGTAGTAGTTCAAACCGATCCAGTCGAGCGTTTTACGGAGTCGCCAGGCTAAACCGAAACCCAGGGGCAACATCCACAACCCTTTGGTCAACGCCGTCAATATCGCCTGATTGTATACGCGATCGGTCAGCCCGGTCACGAGGTGGTCCAATGGAGAGCGGGGATTGAAGGGGTCGAAGGGACGCATATTGTGCGCCAGTCCCACCTTGGCGTCGGGTTGGATAGCATGGATCTCCCGGTAGGCTGCCGCATGCGCCCTCAATAGGTGACGAATGACACGGAAACCGACGCCAAGGTCCGCCTTACCCGGCGGGAACGCACCTTCCAGGTAACCCATATAACCATAGACGTTAGGCTCGTTGATGGTACACCACATGTCACAGTATTGGCCCAACGCACCGACGGTGCGACGCACGTAACGGGTGAATAGATCAATCGCCTCCGGCATCTCCCATCCACCCCGCTCGATCATCCACAGGGGATTGGTGAAATGATGTAACGTGACCATCGGTTCGATGCCGCGTGCCCGCAGCCCCTGCAACATCTCGGCATAGCGGGTCAGGGCGGATTCATCGAATACGCCTGGCTGAGGTTCAATGCGCGACCACTCGACCGAAAGCCGCATAGCATTCAATCCCATCGCCGCCGCCCGGTCGAAGTCAGCCTCGGCATTTTCCCACCAATCACAGGCCTGTCCAGATACATGTCCCTTCTCGACGTGCCCGTTCGCCTGCTCCCAACGCCACCAATCGTTGTGGATATTGTCTCCCTCGACCTGGTGGGCAGCGGTCGCGACCCCCCATTTGAAATCGTCGGGGAAGTGAAACACCGCGCTCGGCCGGGGTCGCTCTTCGTCTTCGTCGACCATCGCCAGTGTGGCGATCTCTTCTCGTCGAGGCAGTGGCGGTGCTTCGATCGTGAGGGCTGGTTCCAGTATGGATCTGTCTTCCGTTTTTTCCGCCGGCGATATCCCCCGGTCGAGCGGCAGTCTTTCTACCACGACCTGACCCAATTCAGGCACCTCGCCTTCACCCAGGGACCAATCATCCGGCGCTACCGGCGCTTCTTGTTCCAGCGTCGGGTCAGTTTCTTCATCCAGCGTTTCCAATGATGATCCTGTCTCGTCGAAGACCCATTCCACGTCCATCTCGGCGAACGGATCCTGTCCCAGGACCTCGATCCTCGGTTCGCCCTCTTCCTGGTGGACCCAATGAAGGTCTATGTCTTCGAACGGATCGTCACCCAGGAATTGTTCGTCTTTTTTTGTCTGATTGGACTTCTTTTTACTTTTAGCCATCACGTAAAACCCTCTCCGCCAAACGTTTGTATTCGGTCGAAGCCGCACTGCGCGGCGAGTATTCAAAAATCGTCTTGCGGTGACTGGGAGCCTCAACGAGTTTCGTATTGGCCCGGATTGGATCCGCCACCAGGTCGGCAAAATGCCGCTGAAGAATCCCCAGAATTTCTCGATCCTGTTTCAGATTGGGCGAGTAAAGCGTGGGCAAGATGAGGTACAAGCGGACGCGATGTCCTGGTATCCGACTGACGTTCTTGAGTGTTTCGATGACCTGTCGCGTCCCAATCATCGAAAGATAACTCGTCGAAACCGGCACGATGATCTCCCGGATGTATCGTAACCCACTCTCGCTCAGAATACTCACCGAAGGGGAAAAGTCTATGAGCACGTAATCGTAGCGCTCGTTCAGTTGTTTCAGTTTATTGTCCAACAGCTTGCGCGCCTCTCGAACGTCGTTCATCCGCCACATCTCGCCCTCAGCTTCCAATAAAGCGCTGTCACTGGCGATAATATCGACATTTTTGCGCGCTTGGGCGATGCACTGGTTAGGCTCAACCAACCCCAGTAGCAGATCTCTGAGGGAATACTCATACTTCACCCCCAGGCACGTCGCCAAGCTCCCCTGGGGATCTAAATCGATACCAAGAACGCGGGCATTTTTCATCGCCAAGGCCGCTCCCAGGTTTACCACCGTCGTCGTCTTGGCTGTTCCGCCCTTATAATTCAAAATACCAATGCGTCTTGTCATGGCTCAGTCCTTCCTGCCTATCCCGCTTGATAACTGGAATTTTACGCTTAAGAATTCGGAAACCCTCGCCGAGTATGATTTACTGTCGCGTCAAAATCTGCTGTACATTGCGTTTTTTGAGACTTCCGAATTCTAATGACGATCTACATTACCCGACATCTCTGGATCACGAATGTCACGAAAGGACAAATAACACGAATTTTGGCTTCGAATTTCAGGTTCTTTGGGATTTCACATGGCCGCGGTGAGAGATTAGCCACGAAGCCTTCGACTACGCTCAGGACAGGTTTGCACGAATGGACACGAAAAACCCAAAGATTAGTGACAATTCGTGTCATTCGTGATAGAAAACCAGACTCTTGGCCACGAATGTCGGGTAGTGAAATGACGATCTACTGGAAAATCAAGTTGAGGAGCATCGAAATCATCGCACGTATTTATTCCCAAGAACATACAGGTAACAACTCTGCTCATGGTAATGATAGGTCGGTCTCTAACCAGCTAATTGTACAGTGAGTTGGCCTGTCAGGCAAGCGCGAATTATCTTCTTTGCCACCGGTTAACTGGGGGGTTCGAAAGGACGGAAATCTCCACCTCGAACTTCTTGCACTGGGCTGACGACGAAGAAAGCTTGCGAGTCAATGTGGGACACGATATCCTGCAAATGGGGAATTTGCACGTCGGTGACCGCACACAGTAACACGTCGCGGGGCTCGCCAGTGTAGGCGCCTGTTCCTTGTAACACCGTGACGCCTCGTCCCAGTTCTTGCAATATCCGATCTGAGATGTCTTTCCCATGAGTCGAGATAATGGTCACCAGTTGCTCGTTGGCACTGGGCTGGAAGACCACTGGCCCTTTCCTACTTGCGGGCATTTTTCCAATCCACCGCGCGAATCGAGGCGCGCTCACATACCAGGCTGGATACACGTAAGAGATCAGAACCAGGAGCCACAAAACGAGGTAGATCGCTCCAACGCCGCTCGCAATCCAGGCCCCGGTTAGTGGGCCAATCGACGCACGCTCGACGACGAGGGTCATATTTACAGTCGATTTTGGATGGACGGTCAGCTTGGCCCACCAACTGAGCAGCAGCAACGAAAGCAGCCAGATGTAATTGCGGCGCAAACGCCGCCCGATCGCCTCGGACCAAGAGATGGGGAACACCGGTTCAGCCAGGCTATCGACCAGGTGATAGGCCCAGTCGGAGGAGAGACGAAAAGGAGGCGCCAGTATCGGGGCGACGAAATCGGTCTCTATCAAGCGCACGCGATACGCCCAAAGGGCATAATAGCGGTAACGACGGGCTTCGAAGAGAAGAAACATGAGCACCAACAGAAACGCCAGGAGGAGCATGAAATGTGGATTCTGCGGCGATCCAAAAGCGAAGGTCAGCATTGCGCCAACGGTCACTACAGCCCAATTGGTCGTCGCGTCCAACCGGGTGCGCCAGGTATTGGAACGTGTGATCTCGGCGCGATAGAAATGCACCAGAGTCGTGGTAAACTGGGTCAAATCCATCTGATCTCTGTGGAAAGTCCCAGCGCTATGAGCTCCCGTTTCGTCTGCTTCAGAGGTATCCTGTTCCTGATTATGTTCTCTTTCAGTCATAAACACCTAACCTGGACGAGCCAGAACCCATAAAGGGTGCCAGTGGCAAATGCTTGCTCGCTTGCATTACTTCCGTACCCTATCATCTCAATAAACCGGGGCAAACTCGCTCGGGCCGGTCTCCTGACCGTGCCCGCTGTGGCTCGGTCGGGAGACCGGCCACAGCTCCCCAACTTATTGAGAAGATACCGCTGGACGTCCACCGAGTTGGAGAAAAACGGTCAACGAGTCAAATCGAGGCAAAAACACTGCTAAACTGCCGCTTTCAATTGCCGCAGCCAATGGGTGCAGGGTCAATAATAGCAATCCCGTCACCGAAAGCCAGTGATGAATCTTGGCTGGCGAGTACTTCACCCGGCGCACGATCTGTTTGGAGAAAGCAGGTGTCACGATGGCCCAGAAGACCAAGAGGTATCCCAACAAGCCTGCACCCCGGATCAACCAACGTATGGATGCGCCGCCAATCAACCCACTCAGACCCATAGCTGTCAGAAAATTCATGAAGACGAACAGAATTGTGTACAACAAAATAATCACCTCCTACACGTCGCTTGCAAGCCGCTGGATTGTGATCCGGCGGGTGCAAGGTGAGCAAAAGTTGTTGGTTTGGAACTCTCCCCAAGTTAGTATATATCGACTGACGAAAAGTGCCAAGTCGCCAGCTTTCCGCATAGCGCCACAAGTGCGTGAGGTTATCGTCGTCTATTTTCCCCCAATTCCCCAGCCACGTTCATTCCATGAAGACCCGACCCGCAGGATAACAAATTTTTGACTTTTGATACTGAATGTGCTAATATAAAGTCAGTTTTATTCGATTTATCTGTCCTCATCACATTCATTCTATCGAGCGCCTGAGTACGCGTATTCATTCTTCTCTCTTCTAAATGTGAATTCGCTTTAGGAACCGTTCAAAAACGCTTCAACTTGGCATGATTCCTTACAGAATATACTAGATCTATGCTCTGTTTTGAACGTAATCCTATGTACTAAACATTCCAGGCTGCCAGTGGTAGAGCGACACACTGAACGGGTGAGGACGAAATGATCCTCACCCGTTTTTATATGCACCGTAGTAGAGACGAGCATATACAGGCTAATAAGCTGAAACCATCGTTTTCTGTTAGGGCCTAACCGATAGAGGCCTTGCCTGTGTCTTCTCGATAAGTTGGGGGAAAAGCAGGGCGGAATGCGTGCAACCGCGCGAGCGTGCTCGCGATGTTGCCTGCGCCTTACATTACCCCAGGTTATTGAGAAGATAGCCTGGCCTTGTACATTGAGCAAGAATTGGCTATCGCTAATTCCTTTTTGGTTCCGGCCCTGTCCGGGTTAGGGCCTAACCAATCGAATCCTTGCACAGTGAGCAAGCATTGGGTCGTCGATGGCTTCTTATAGGCTTTGGCTCTGTCCGGGTTAGGGTCTTATTGGAGGATATCTGTGAGCGCAGAATTCATCTCGCGAATTATCGGTATGATCGTATTAGCTATTGGCGGCGTATTCTTCGGCATCTATCTGGCTAAATTGACCGGGGATCACCCAACACAATATGCATCGATTTTCCTGCTCGTGGGCGCCCTCATAGGCCTGATTTTAACCCCCTACGTCACAGTCAGGCCCTTTATGGCGATCCGAAAGCGAATCCGCAATATGCCGGCCCAGCAACTGCTCTCTTCTGTGCTGGGGCTCATCGTCGGTCTCGTCATTGCTGGCCTGATTTCTTTCCCTCTCTCTATGCTTCCACCGCCTTTCAGTCAGATTCTACCCTTCGTCGCGGCCGTCCTGTTCGGATACTTTGGCATAGTCATCATGATTACCCGCCAACACGACATATTCTCTATCATCCGGGGCCAACTGCCATCGCGGAGCGAACGTCAGGCCACCGATTATCACCCATCACAACGGCCTATCCTGCTCGACACCAGCGTCATTATCGACGGACGTATCGCAGACGTCAGTCAGACCGGCTTTGTCGATGGCGAGATGCTGATACCACGATTCGTCCTCAACGAACTCCAACACATCGCCGATTCCTCCGACACACTACGGCGCAACCGGGGGCGTCGTGGGCTGGAGATGCTCCACCGACTACAAGAGGAGTCCATCACTCCAATACGCATCACCGATATGGACATCGAGGATGTCCGAGAGGTCGACGACAAGCTGGTGATGCTGGCAAAACGGCTGCGTTGTCCGATTATGACCAACGACTATAACCTCAACCGGGTCGCCGAGCTACAGGGTGTCCGGGTGCTCAACATCAACGAACTGGCCAACGCTGTCAAGGCGCTCTTTTTGCCCGGCGAGTCTCTGAACGTCAGAATCGTCCAGGAGGGAAAGGAGATCGGCCAGGGTGTAGGGTATCTGGACGATGGCACCATGGTCGTGGTAGAAGACGGGAAAGCCTACATCGACCAAGCCCCGGATGTGATGGTCACCAAGGTATTACAAACGGCCGCTGGGCGTATGCTTTTTGCACGATTGATTGAGTGACAAAGGAAAGAGAATGTCTCTGCACATTTTTAATTATCTGACGCGAGAAAAGGAGCCCTTTAAAGCGCTAGAGCGAGGCCAAGTGGGGATGTACGTCTGTGGCCCCACCGTCTACGATCACGCCCACCTGGGGCACGCTAAATTATACGTCGCAATGGACGTCATCGCGCGTTACTTGCGTTTCCAGGGCTACAAGGTGCGCTACGTCCAGAATATCACCGACGTGGGACACATCTTAGATACAGGTGAGGATCGCGTTATCAAAAGAGCGCGACGGGAGCGGGTTGAACCAATGGAACTCGTGGAAACGTACACCCGCTCATACTTCGAGGATATGGATGCTCTGAACATCGTTCGTCCCAACATCTCTCCCCGCGCCAGCGGTCACATCATCGAGCAAATTGAAATCGTCACAGGATTGATCGAGAAAGGCCACGCCTACGAAACATACGAAGGGGACGTCTATTTTTCGGTGGCATCGTTCCCCGAATACGCTAAGCTCTCCGGTCGCAACGTCGACGAACTCGAGCCGGGCGCCCGGGTCGCTGTGCAGGCAAACAAACGTCATCCGGCAGACTTCGCCTTGTGGAAACACGCCGAAGCAGAGCACATCCTGCGCTGGCCCTCGCCCTGGGGATGGGGTTATCCGGGCTGGCACGTCGAATGTTCCGCTATGGCGATGAGATACCTGGGCCAGACCTTCGACATTCACGGCGGCGGCCTGGAGAACATATTTCCCCACAACGAATGTGAAATTGCCCAATCGGAAGCATACACCGGTCAACCCTTTGCCAAGTATTTTGTGTTGGCCGGCTCATTGACCGTCAACGGGGTCAAGATGAGCAAAAGCCTGGGCAACTTCCTATCCATCAAAGACGCGCTCAAGATCTACAGTCCGGAGGGCATCCGCTTCTTCATTCTATCGTGCCACTACCGCAACCCGATCGACTTCAGCCGAGAGGCGATCATCGCTGCCGAACGGGGCCTCGAACGGTTGACCAACACTGTCCACAACTTGCGCAAACGCATCGAGCACGCCATGCCTTCCGGGACGGCGGATCTCTCATACATCACCGAACTGGATCCCTATCGCCATGCCTTTATCGAGGCGATGAACGATGACTTCAATACGCCCCAGGCTATCGCCGTCCTCTTCGACATCAATCGAGAAGTCAACGCCCTGCTCGCCTCCGGGGAGTCTATGGGGCGAGGAACCTTGTCGGCCATAGACAACCTGTATCGCGATCTGGGGGGTAAAGTGCTGGGCATTATTCCCGACGACCTGACGGAAAAATTCAGCGGCGATATCGTCGAAGGGCTGATCAACATAATCCTGGACATCCGCAAGCAATACCGAGAAAGCCAGGAATGGGATAGGGCCGACGAGATACGGCGCCAGTTGAGCGATCTGAACATCGTCATTGATGACCGGCCCGAGGGCCCCGTCTGGCGAATCGAGCGCGGGCAATAACGGGGGGATCATGCGAGAAATTCTTTATGGACGACACGCGGTCTGTGAATCCTTGCTGGCTGGACGACGCAAGCATCACAAAGTTTTGCTGGCCAAGGGCGTTCGACGGTCTGACGTCATCGACCAGATTGTCTCGCTGGCCCGGCAGGCAAACATACCGGTGATCGACACGCAGCGAGACCACCTGGACAAGATTGGAAATATCAACCACCAGGGAGTCGCTCTAGAAACCGACGCGTATCCATACGTAACTCTCCTCGACATGCTGCCCGACTCCCCCGCCCACGCGCGGGAAAGCGCCCCATTTTTCCTGCTGCTCGATCTCCTGCAAGATCCCCAGAACGTCGGCAGCCTGTTGCGCACGGCCGAGGCCGTGCGCGTCACCGGCGTCGTCATTCAGCGCCGCCGGGCCGTCGACATCACGCCGACCGTCGTTCACACCTCAGCCGGCGCGGCCGAACATCTCCCCATCGCCCAGGTCACCAACCTGGTCAAGGCCATTCGCGATCTAAAGGCGCTCGACGTCTGGGTTGCCGGGTTAGAAGCCACGCCCGACGCCCAGCGATACGAGCAGGCCGACTTACGAGGCCCATTAGCCATCGTGCTAGGCAGCGAGGGAGAAGGATTGCGCCGGTTGGTGCGCGAAACTTGCGACTTTCTCCTGCGACTCCCCATGTTGGGCAAAATCACGTCGCTCAACGCCTCGGTAGCCGGGTCTGTTATCCTATATGAAGTTTTACGCCAACGCCAACACGGTAGTAGCCCACAGGAGTAACCTAATGACTGCGAACGATCATTCGATTGCTAAAGAGACATGTGATGCTGAGACGCCGGCATCTGAACAGGAATCCCGCATCAACTGGGGCGTCATTATCGGTTTGACTGTCAGCGCCATATCCCTTTATATCGCCATCCAGAACCTCCATCTGCGGGAAGTGTGGGAAGCGTTTAGACAGGCCCAATATATCTGGATCATCCCGGCCGTTCTCCTCTATCTACTCGCCCTGATGGCCCGCACCGGCCGTTGGCAAGCATTGCTCTCTTCAGAGAAGAAAATACGCTTTCGAAATCTGTTGCCCACGATGGCCATGGGCCGAGGCGCCAACAACCTCTATCCCTTCCGCACCGGGGAGATCGTGCGCGTGCTCCTCCTGCGCAAGAGAAATGAGGTCTCCGGCGCCGCCGGCCTGGCGTCCATCATGGTCGAACGGGTTTTCGATGGACTGACGATGGTCTTGTTTCTCATCCTGGCGGCCCTCATTGGCGGCATCCCCACCTATCTGCGCTACGTCTTTTGGGCCGCGATGGGCGTCTTTGGCGTCGCTTTGGCCTCGATCTATACCATCGTCCTGTGGCCCACCCCTTTCCAAAGCATAGCGGAATACTTCATCGAGCACCTCATCCCCAAGCCTTTCCGTCCACGATTGCGCAGCATCGTCGAACGATTTATCTACGGGTTCTCCTCTGTCAGGTCGGTCCTGACGTTGACGCTGGTGCTGTTCTTCTCCATCTCCGTCTGGTCAGCCGAGACCTTTAGTTATTGGCTTATGATGCACGCCTTCGGCTTCAGCGGGATGGTCAACTTCCACCAACTATTGCTGATGAGCAGCGCGGCCAACCTGGGTACCGCGCTTCCATCGGGACCGGGCAACATAGGCACCTTCGATGCCCCCGCCATCCTGGTCCTGACCTGGGTCGGCATCCCAGAAAATACAGCCATCAGTTACCAAACCTTACTGCACGCCGTCCTGTGGAACACCGAGACCCTGTATGGACTATGGTTTATGTGGCGCGGCGGTCTCAAAAAGGCGGATCTCGACCAAACCCTGGCCGAAGCGAAGAGCCAGATAAGTCAAAAACACGCGAGGTAACCATGGACATTGGCATCATCGGAGCGGGCATCGCGGGTCTGACGGCCGCTTACGAACTGACCCAAAAAGGACACGACGTCGTCATTTACGAAACCCGACCCTACACAGGTGGCCTCTCGGCCGGCTTCCGGGACAGGCGTTGGAGTTGGTATCTGGACCGTTTCTACCATCACTGGTTTGCCACCGACGAGGACGTCATCAAGCTGATCGAGGAACTGGGCGCACGAGACAAGATGTTCTTCCCGTGGCCCACGACCTCCCTGTATTACCAGGGGCAGATCTATCCCCTAGATAGTCCCATCCCCTGGTTGAAGTTCATCCCGCTGACACAACTTCATCGCGCCATCCGCGTGTTCCAGTTCAAACCGCTTCCCCTTTTGGATCGTCTGCGCTTCGGGCTGGGCGCATTCTACCTGACGCTGACCAAGAACTGGCAATCGCTCGAACAAATTTCGGCCGAAGCGTGGTTGCGAGAAAAAGTTGGCCGAAGGGCCTACGAGATGATGTGGAAACCGCTCCTCATCAGTAAATTTGGCGAGGAGCACTACCAAGAGGTGAACATGGCCTGGATGTGGGCCAGGGCCTACAAACGAAGCGCCCGGCTGGGGTATTTCGAAGGCGGTTTCCAGGCCTTCGTCGATCTGCTGGCCGAACGAGTACAGGCCCAAGGCGGGATTATACGCCTCGGCACACCGGTGCGAGCCATCCACCCCACCGAAGACAGGCATCTATTGATAGAAAGCGCAGCTGGCCAAAGCGTCCACGAGCACGTCATCGCCACCTGTGCGCCCCAAGAAATGCGTCGCATCACACCCGATTTCCCCCCTCCCTACGTCGCCCAACTCGACAATCTCAAGTCGATGGGCGCGTTGGTGCTCATACTGGCGCTCAAATACTCCCTGACCGACGATCACTACTGGATCAACATCCCGGTTAGCGAGGGACTGCCCTTCATGGGCCTGGTCGAACACACCAACTACGTCAGCCCCACCCACTATGGCGGCGATCGCATCGTGTACTGCGGCGACTACCTGCCGCCCGATCACGCCTATTTCGACTACACAAAAGAGCAACTATTCGAGACTTACCTGCCGGGACTGACCAAGATCAACCCAAATTTCCGACCCGATTGGGTGCGGGCCAGTTGGAAATTCACCGAAAGTTACGCCCAACCCATTCCCA
>DSAR01000451.1 GCA_011046405.1 Chloroflexota bacterium
CCAATTGACGCTGCTGGCTACCCTCATCCTCGAACTCGACTGGTGGATCGACTGCCTGCTTCACGATTTTCTCCGGGCGCTTTGTGATGACTTCCTCGACAATTTCCGCATCCGCATCCGCATCCTCAATCTCAGTCTCAATATCCACGTCTTCCAAATCGCTCTCGACGGGGGCCACGTCAGTGGATGGGATGTCGCGCTGTCCAGGATCCTTATCTTCCACCCGTATGACTTCCACGTCCACGCTCGCTTTTGAGGGTATCGCCGACGTATCGGAGTGCTCTTCGATGGCTTCCGACGCCGCTTCGGGATCTGGCGTTACCCGCGCGGGACTATCCGAGTCTCTATGGCTTCGCTGTGAAAACAAATCGTCCAAACCGGCTTCCAACTTTTTCTTCTGTCCCATGTCCATTTTCCTCGCTAAAACCCGTGACGAGCGACGAAGCACATCCCCTCAGATCAAACACAATCTCATATTAGTTTATCACATGCCAGACATCTTAACAATTCCAAAATGCTCTCGGAAAGTTTCCAAATGGATTTACTGCCCGACATTCGTGGCCAAAAGCTTGATTTTTTATCACGAATCACACGAATGTCCGGATTTCACGAATTTCGCATACCATTATCGAGCCGTCAGACGCTGATGTAACTCGCGGGCCAGTTCCCGGTATTGCTGGCTGGCCCGGGTGCGCGGGGCGTACGTGATAATCGGTTCGCCGGCCGCCGGGCTCTCGCGCAGTCGTGTGTCCACCCCGATGACGGTCTGCATCAGGCGTTCGGAGAAATGGGTCTGCAACTGGCCCAACACCCCCTGGCAGATGCGGTTGCGCTGGTCGTACAGTGTCGCCAACAGATAATAGGCCAGATCGGGGTTGGTGCGCTCTTTCACCAACTCGATCACGTCCAGCAAGCGATTTACCCGTCGCGCAGCATAGTACTCACATTGGACGGGCACCAGCACCCACCGGGACGCCGTCAGCGCCATAATCGAGAGTCCTCCCAGCGAGGGTGGACAGTCTAACAGGACGTAGGCGTAGCGTTCGCGCCAGGGCGCTAACTTCTGTGCCAGGGTCGTCTCGTAACCATCCTGATCGTACAAGCGGCGCTCGACCCCGGCCAGGCGTGGATCGGTGGGCAAGATGTCCAGCCCCGTCATGACATGCGTCTCGATCTCCAGGGGCAGTGGCGTGCCTTCGGGATCGAGCCAGTCGGCTGCCGAGCACGTTAACGCTTCGGCGGCCAATCCCGCCGCCAGCGTCAGATCGGCCTGGGGATCCAGGTCCACAATCAAGGTGCGATGGCCCATCTCGGCTAAACTGGCGCCCAAGGACATACATGTCGTCGTCTTGGCAACCCCGCCCTTGTTATTCGTAATTGCGACAATGCGGCTCACTGTCATCCTCCTCTCCACTCATTTGAGTGTGTTCCGAACGAGTTGTGACAAACCCCGCGACGGTTGCGAACAATTTTTCAAGCCGTGCGGTTAGCAACGAATGGATTTCATACAGATGTTTGCTATCCGCGCTCACGGATTTTCACAGATGGACACGGATTAAACCGCTTTCCTACAGGAAAAATCTGTATGAATCCGTGAGCCATAACGATTAACCGCACAGGTCGCAATTTTTGTCGATTGATCTTCGTAGCGTCGGTTGTCTTGGATTCAAAATTGCACGCTAACCTTCGCGAGGTTTCTGTTTCTAGTTCAAAAGAAGCGTTTGAACGCTCACCACCTATAGTTTACACCATCGGTTGACTCCATACAAGTAACTAATAGGAAGCCCGACGCAAGGCGGACCAACTTTATCGAAACACGTTTCGACGATGGGCTACGGGGATTCCGGCATGCCAACGTAGCCGCCGGTCCCGAAGATCAACCCCACTTCCCTGGCCAGACCGGGCAACAATTGGGCCAGGTTCAACCCCGGGCACACGGTGACCTCCGGCTGGAAATCCCGGTGCCCCGCCAGGTGCGTAATCGCGTACCGATCGACCAGAAAGCGGCACAGCGACTTCAGGCTCTCGATCTGCGGATCGGTTGGCATTTGGCGCTCGAAATTACCCAGCAGCACGACCCCCACTGTCCCGGTGTTGTGTCCGCCGGTGTGTGCGCCCCGAGCCGCCAGGGGACGTCCCTCGTAGATTCGCCCTGCTGCGTCGATCACGAAATGATAACCCATATCGGCGTAACCTTTACGTCGCATGTGCTGACCTTGAATCTCCCGGGGGCCATCGCTCAAAGGAAGGGCTGAGTGATGAATAACGATGGTGTTCAGCGCCTCGTCCAGTGGCTCGTCGTAGATGAACCATCCGCCGGCATTCGTCTCGGGATCGTAGCGGCCCTCGACAGAGCCATCCACGACCGGTTCCCGCGCGCCCCATTCGGCGCGAGAGATGACGTACAATGATTTACCGACGGCTTGTGACGCGCCAAGGGAGCGCGTCAAGATCAACGGCGCGCTCGTCTCCTCCCGTCCGCACCGGTAGTGATAGCGAGCTAGAGCCAACAACGCCACACAGACGCTGCCGATGAGAAAAAGCCTCACAAGAGCCGTTCGCATCGTCTCACACCCTCCTATCCCGGACAGAGCCGGAACCAATAAGGAAGCGCTTCGTATGCAAAATTCTTACACGAAAAACAAGAATTTCACTGGATAGACACTATCACGCAAACCTACGCAAAAAGCGCCCATCAACCGCGCATCAAACAGGGCAGGTAAAGACGAGGCCACCCGTCCAGCGAGAAGGCCTGCGTCGTCGTCGTCCCCGCCGTCGCCACGACACCGGTGATCGTCTGCGGGTAATGGGCCAGCGCCCCGGCGGTCCCGGTGTAGGTCCCGCTCAGGACAGTCACACGATACAGGCCATCCACGCCGGTCACCGTCTCGAAGCGCTGACCAGCGCGCTCGCCAACGCTCTCGAAACGCACATTAGCCCCCGCCAACCCATCTCCGCTGGGCCCGCTTACCTGCCCGGTGATGACGCCGGTGGCGACGACGTCGGTGTAGACGGTCAAAAACGTCGCCGAGAACGGCCCCCAATATCCCGCCTCGTCCTGCCCGCGCACGAAGACGAGATGACGGCCCGGCGTCCAGCCCGCCGTCGGCGCCCACGCCTCGACCTGCTCGACCGGAGCGTCGAAAGCGCCGTCGACCGCCGTCATCGGCGCGCCGACCCCGCCCGCCCACGGCGGCGCATCCACGTAATACTCGGCCCGCGCGATTCGGTCGCCGCCGTTGTCCCGGTCGTCGATCTCGGCGGTGAGGCGCACCGTCGCGCCGCGCAGCGTCCCGTCCACCGTCGTGGAGACGGCGCGGGCGTCGGGGCCGTGGGCGGTCAGATAGGGCGTGCGAGCCGCCTTGGCGGCGTAGAGCAGCGCCGGGATGTTGGGCTGGATCAGGGCGTCATAGCGGCTGCAGGGGGGATAAAAGTAATCGCTGGATGAGCCGATCTCAAACGTGTAGGACGCGATCCCCAGGGCCCCGTACGTCCAATCGTCGGTCGTGCCATCGGTCCGGTAGAGGCCAGAGGCCTGCTTGGGCGTGTAACCGTTGTAAGAGGCCATCTTGCACCCCAGGGCGGCGAGCCCCGCCGCGTTGGGGGCCGGGTCGTCGGTGTGGCCCCACGGCCAGAGCACCAGGTTGCTGTAGGAATGGAGCGTGATGAACACGCCGGTGGCGGTGAGCGGCGCCGCGGCGTCGAGCGCGTCCTCCCGTTGATCGGGAAAGATCGAGCGGGCATAAGCCTCGACCGCCTGGGTCTCGCTCTCGGAACCGGCGCTGGGCCCGCGGTAGGTCTGGGCGCACGGATAGCCGCTGGAACAATACTCGTTCCCGCATATATGCCAGCCGAAGGTCGAGTTGCGGTTCAGGTCCACGCCATAACTCGTGCTACAGCCGTGCGTCGGATTGGTATTCTTGCGCCAATAAGCACCAGGCGGTTCGTTCTTCACGTGACCGTCGGGATTCGTACTTGCCGAGACGTGAATTTCGTGGTGGTCGAGCAGCCACGTCACGTCGGGATCGATACCATAGTTATCGGTCAGGTAGTCGATGAAGACCATCGCCAGCTCGTTGGTGATGATTTCCCGCCCGTGGACGTTGGCAATGACGAAGAGCGTCGGTTTCGGCCCGGCGATGGCCTGGTTGGTGATACGCAGCACCCAGATGTCGCGGCCTTCGTAACTCTCGCCGATGTGCATCAGGGCGGTGATGCTCGGATGATCGGCGTGGATGACCTGCAAATCGGCGTATAGCTGGTCGATGGTGCGGTAGCAGGCATAATCGAGCAGCGCGTCAGGACCGACGCCAACCTCGGGCAGCGGCAGCGTCTCGAAAGTGAAACCCAACGAGCGCAGCCAGGCCCGCTCGCCCGCAGAGACGTAGGCCAGCACGCGCCCCTTATCCTCCTCCTCTCCAGGACGCACTTCCCACACGTCCAACCTCCCCGCCAGTCGCTCCAACTCGGTCCGAGCAGTGTAGCGGATGAGGAGCAGCGCCCGATCATCCAGTTCCTGCGCCCGGACAGACGCAGCCGGCGTCAACGTCAAGAGCAAAAGCAGGAATAGCACAGTGCGAAATTTCTTGTAATTCACAGACACCTCCAAAATCGAAATAACTTGACAATGGCACATTAGTTGATCTCAGACTTCCGAAGTCTAGAAAATCGCCTTGGAGCACAAGAAACGTATCATCTCAATAAACCGGGGCAAACTCGCTCGGGCCGGTCTCCTGACCGTGCCCGCTGTGGCTCGGTCGGGAGACCGGCCACAGCTCCCCAACTTATTGAGAAGATACCAAGAAACCGGCTTTTGCAAAGATTCAGCCGATGAGATGAGTCGTTGTAGACTTCGGAAATCTGACTCTCTGCTAGTTCGCGTGCTCGGCTTAGCAAGCGGTCAATTTTTTGCCACGAATTGTCACTAACTTTGGGTTTTTCGTGTTAATTTGTGAAAACCTGTCCTGAGCGTAGTCGAAGGATTCGTGGCTGATTTGTGATGCTCCCCCAAGGTTTGTATGCGCCTAAATCGCACTTGACATCATGAGTCGATGTGATACAATCCATATTGAATTTGGGGATGACAGGCTTCGACGGAGAAGGCTGGTCACGGACTGCAAGTCGGGGCGCTCTGACCCCGTGAACAATGGAGCACAACTTCCAAAGTGCCAATAACACTTGGATTCCAGTTCCCCAGACCGCCGTCGCTGCGGCACCGCTCGCGGCGTAGCCCGGTCTAGGGACTGACTGACCGCATAAGCGGTCACGTCCGCCTCGGTCTCTCACTGGCGGGTCGAGGGTCGGGCGTCATAAAGTCGGTGTGCTGCGTCCCGACGCCGATAGGGACGCTCAAGAGGGAGTTTAGGCTCCCATCGGCTCAGTCTGGGTGAGCGCGGTTGACGGTGACTCCCCAGGCAAAACAGAAACAGTCAACTAAACTTGTAGATGTCCTTGGCTGATTTCTTCGGACGCGGGTTCGATTCCCGCCATCTCCACAAAAAAGAGGCTGGTGGTCTCCGCCAGCCTCTTTTACTTTTATACGTTTACGTCCCCGGTTCCAAATCACTATACGGATAACCACACCTCGAACGTGGTTCCTTTCCCGGCCTCACTCTCGGCACTCAGATGCCCTCCGTGGTTTTCGACGATGCTCTGGCTGACGAACAGACCCATCCCCATTCCCCCGTCCTTGGTAGTGTAAAAGGGACTGAAAAGGTGGGGGAGGATGTGTTCGGGAATCCCCACGCCGTTATCGGTGAAAGTGATCCGAAGGCCGCCGGTACGCGCGTCATATTGGGTAGAGATACGCAACTCACCGCCATCCGGCATGGCATCGACGGCGTTGATCAATAGATTCAAGAAGACCTGTTTGATCCGATCCCCGGCCAGATTCGGTTTTGGCAGGTCGGCGCCCGGTTCCCAGATCACGTCTATCTCGCTTTTGGCGCACCGCCCCTTGCCCAGCAAAATCACTTGCTCCAGCAGTTCGTTCACGTCGGTGGGCGCCCTTTCGCCCGGTTCCGACTTCCGGTGCAGGTCACGCAACTGCCCCACGATGCGCGACGCCCGGCGCAGCTCCTCCAGAGCAATCTGCAGAAACTCGTCAGCCGATTGCTCGTCGTAGGTCGACGATAGGCCGTCGGCCAGCTGCCCGGCGTTCAACGATTCCCGGGCCAGCCCCAGGCAACCGATGACCGACTGGAGAGGATTGTTGATCTCGTGGGCGAAGGACGCCGCCAAGCGCCCCGCCAGTGACAACTTCTCCGCCTGGATCAGCGCTTCCTGGGCCTCCTTCCGGCCGGTGACGTCCTCCATCATCCCGATGGCGAAGCGTGGGTCAGCCGATTGCGACCCATCCGACCGCCGGTTCCGGGGCGGGTAGACTGGCGAGATGGTCCAGCGGGCCCAGATTGTCCGCCCGTCCCCGTGGGCGTAGCGTCTCTCGATCACGCACCGCTCCCGCTCCCCACGCATCAGCGCCGCGAACTGCGCCTCGTCGGCGTCGATGTCTCCAACGGCCGGGCCCCCGGTTTCCTCGTCTTCCGCGTCGACGTAGGCCAGCGCCAGGAAGTGTTGGCCGCGCAACACCTCGGCATCGTAGCCCAACATCTCCTGGAGGGCCGGGTTGCAATCATCGAAATAACCATACCGGTCGAGACGCGCGATACCCACCCCGGCGCTCTCGAAGATGGCCCGGAAACGGGCCTCGCTGGCCCGCAGTTCGGCCGTCCGGCGCGCCACCTGGCGCTCCAGGTTCTCGGCGTACTGCTGCACCCGCTCGCGCAGCCGGGCCTGGTGGATGCCGATGGACAACTGGACGGCCAGTTCGTTCACCACCTCCATCTCCTCTTCGGCCAGCGTCCCCGGCTGGGCCAGGCCCACGTTGAGTGAACCGATCAACTGCTCCTCGATCATCAGGGGGATCACGGTGAGGGTGCGCACGCCGTCCTCGTGCAGTTCTTCGACGAAACTGGACGATGCTGGCAGATCGTCCACGTCCTCGACGACGCGGGTCCGCCCCTGGCCGATGGCCTCGATGATCAGCGCCCACACCGGGTCGTCGGCCTCGTAGCGGGCCTTTCCCAGGTCGATCTCGCCGTTCGCCCGGCCGGCCAGCCGGGTCACCCAGCCTCGTTCCAGGTCATACATGGTGATGCCGATCTGGGCACAATCCAGCAGGCGGGGCAGGTAGTACAACCCCGAGTGGACGACCTCCTCCAGGGAGCGGGCGGCCAGGATCGCCCGGTCGGTCTCGTGCAGGCCGTGCAACCGCTCGGCATAGCGCTGGAGGGTCTCCTGGGTTCGCTTGATCGCGGTGACGTCCTGGAAGACGCCCACCGCGCCCAGACTTTGTCCCGCCTCGTCCCAGATCGGCGCCGTCGCCGCCAGAAGCTCGCGCCGCTGTCCGTCGGGCCAGACGACGGCCATCGCCAGGTTGTTGAAGGTCTCCCCGTCCAGGGTGGAGCGGGTGAGGGGCAGGTTGCGGGGTGCGTAGGGCGTGCCGTCGGGATGGCACAGGGCCAGATCCCCGTGGCGCTCGAAATCCTCCCCGTAAGGCACCGGACGGGCGTAAATCCGCTCGGCGGCCGGGTTGGCCCGCACGATGCGCCCTTCCCGGTCGACCACCACGATCGCCTCCGGCGCGTTCTCGATGACCGCGTCCAACAAGGCCCGCTCCTGGCCCAACTGGGCAATGAGCCGTTCTCGTTCCGTCACCTCCACCAGCGATAACACCAGGCCGTCGATCTGCCCCCGGGCGTCGTACACCGGCGCCAACGTCCAATCCCAGTAGGTGACGCCCAATTCGGGCCGATCGGCGAACTCGAAAGGCTTGGCCCAGAAGGTCACCGCCTCACCGGTCTCCCGTACCTGCTCGAAGATGGCCTGGTTCTCGGTATGGGGGAACAGATCGAAGTGGTTGCGGCCCACCAGTTCCTCCCGGCTGTAGCCGGAACCCCAGGCGTAGGCGGTGTTGGCCCGCACGAAGTTGAAATCCGGGTCCAGGTAGACCAGGTGGGCGTCGGTGTGCTCCATGATCGTCTCCATGACGTTCCGCTCGCGCATCAGGTCCTGGGCCAACCGGCGGATATGCTCCCGCTCCTCCCGCACCCGGGCCAGCAGGCGCTCTCGCTCTGCCTCCGATTCCTTGCGTACGGTGATGTCGGTGAAGACGGTCGCAAAGCGCCCTGGGTCGGGCGAGAAGACCGAGATGAAGAAGTGCTTGTCCATCGGGGGGAAGTAAGTCTCGAAGGATACCGGCTCCCCGGTATCGACGACGCGGGCGTAGGTCTCCAGGTAAGGCGGCTCCTCCGTCCCGTAGACGTCCGAGGCATTCCTGCCCACCACGTCGCGGACCGCCAGGCCGGTCAGGGCCTCGAAGGCGGGGTTGGCGTCCACGATGACGTAATCGACCGGATCACCGACGTCGTCGTAGACCAACTCGTGGAGCACCAATCCCTCGCTCATGGCCGTGTACAGGGAGTGATAGCGCCGTTCCGAACGACGCAGCGACTCCTCGGCCAACTTGCGCCGGGTGATGTCCTGGAACACCATCACCCCGCTGACGATCTCGCCGGTCTCGTCCCGCACCGGCGTGGCCCCGGCCAATATGGTCCGTTCCTCACCATCAGCCCGGCGAATCAAGATTTCCACATCGCGGACGACTTCTCCCCGATCCAACGCGCGGGCCAGGGGCATGTCATCGGCCGGGAACGGGGTACCATCGGGCCGATAGGGCGTGTAATCCCGCTGTGGAGGCTCCACACCGTCCCCCACTCGCCCTCTCAGGATCTCCCGGCTCTGCTCGTTGTTCATCAAGATGGCACCCTGGGCGTCGCAGACGATGACGCCGACGGGCATCGATTCCAGCAGCGTGCGCAGCAGGGTGTTGGCCGCCTGGGTCTCCTTGGCCGCCACGCGGGTCTCCGCCAGTAGCCGCTCCCGCTCCGCCGCCCGGCGGCTGGCGGAGATGTCGCGCAACAACCAGCGCAGGCCCAAAAGCGCCCCATCCCGGTCGCAAACGGGGGACACCGTCAGCGCGGCAGGGAAGACGATGCCCTCTCGCGGGCGCACGCGCACCTCCCACTCCGTGCCGTCCAATTCATCCTGGGCTAACACCCGGTCCAACCGCCGGTGGAAGGCGGCCCGGTCCCCTTCCGCCACGTAGAGCACCAGGGGCTTATCGCGCAGGATTTCCTCCCTTGCGCCCAGCAGGTCCTCCGCGGCCCGGTTGGCCTGGCGGATGACGCCGGCTGGGTCGGTCACCAGGTAACCGTCGGGGGCCGCCTCGAACAGGTCCTGGTAGCGGCGCTGCGAGGCTGCCAGATCGTTTTGCATGGCGGCCAGCTCCTCGTTCTGCTGGCTTAGCTCTTCCGCAGCCACTTGCAACTCCTCCACAGCCAGAAATGAGGATTCTAAGACCTTCTCCACAAGCGACTGGTGATCGGGGGTCATCTCCTCGCTGTGCACCGCCAGCGCATCCAAACGGCGGCGCGCAGCCCTCAGCTCTCCATCGAAGGCTTCCTCGACCCGACGGCGTGAGGTGACGTCGATCCCCAATCCTGCACAGCCTACGATCCGCCCGGTCTCGTCGTGCAGCGGCTCGACGGCGCCGTGAAAGATCCGCTCCCCCACGCTGGCGTCGTAGGAGGCCCGCTGACCCTCCAGCGCCCGGTAATGGGCAGCCAGCGCCCCCGTCAAACCGGCGTGCTCCTCTCCCCCAATGACGTCTGGCAGGTCGAGCCCGAGCGCCTGCTCAGGCGTCATACCCAGCACGTCCAGATCTTTGCCGGCGATAGAGGTCACACACAAATCATCGTCGGTGGTCCACACGACGGCGGGCACGTGTTCCAGCAGGAGCCGGGCGTGGGCGCCGCTCCGGCGCAGTTCCATCTGGGCCTGGCGCAGGATGATGGGCGTCCCCCGCAACGGGTCGACGACGGTGTCCACCTCGCCGCCCAGGAGTTCCTGTAAGGTATCCTCCGTCTCGCTCAAGCGCCGGACCAACGCCTCGATGCGGGCCTGACGCTCGGCCAGGAGCAATTCTGGTTCATTTGTATCCATACGCAAACTCCCAACTCAGGCTACTGCCCTGTCTACCCCTCATCCAGGGTCAACACGGCCAGGAACGCCTCCTGGGGGATCGCCACCTCGCCCAGTTGCTTGAGCCGCTGTTTGCCCTTCTTCTGCCGTTCCAGAAGCTTCCGCTTGCGCGTGATGTCGCCGCCGTAACACTTGGCCAGCACGTCCTTGCGGACCGCGCGCACCGTCGAACGGGCGATGATGCGTCTCCCGATGGCGGCCTGGATGGGCACGCTGAAGAGCTGCCGGGGGATGACCTCCTTCAAGCGTTCCACCAGGGCCGACCCCTTATCGTAGGCCTGCTCCCGGTGCACGATCAGGGACAGCGCATCCACTGGCTCCTTGTTGACCAGGATGTCCATCCGGACCAGGTCGCCGGGCCGGTAGCCGATGAAGGCGTAATCTAGAGAGGCATAACCGCGCGTGGCCGACTTGATCTTATCGTGCAGGTCAATGATCATCTCTGATAACGGCATCTCGTATTTCAACAACACCCGCTGGCTATCCAAGTACTCGGTGATCTGGTACTCGCCCCGCCGCCGGGTGACCAGTTCCATCACCGGCCCGATGTAATCGCTGGGTGTGAAGACCTGGATCTCCATCCACGGTTCGTGGATCTCCTCGATCTCCCCCACGTCGGGTAACTCGGCCGGGCTGGATACCTCCTGCACCTCGCCCGAGCGGGTGACGACCCGGTAGGCCACGCTGGGCGCCGTGGCGATGAGGTCGATGTCATACTCCCGCTCCAAGCGCTCCTGGACGATCTCCATGTGAAAGAGTCCCAGGAATCCGCAGCGAAAGCCAAATTGCAGCGCCTGCGAGGACTCTGGCTCAAACACCAGGGCAGCGTCGTTCAACTGGAGTTTTTCGAGGGCGTCGCGCAGCGCGGTGTAATCCTCCCCTTCGATAGGATAGAGCCCGGCGAAGACCATCGGCTTGACCGGGCGATAGCCAGGCAAAAGCTTTTGGGCCGGGCGAGCGGCGATGGTGAGGGTCTCGCCGACCTGGCACTCGCGCACCGTCTTGAGCCCCGTGGCCACGTACCCTACCTCACCCGTCTGCAAAGCGTCGACGGGCATCATGTGGGGTGCAAACAGGCCGATCTCCAACGGTTCGGTGGTGATCTGAGCCGCCATGAGGCGCAGCGGTTCTCCCCGCTTCAACTCGCCATCGAGCACCCGCACATAGGCGATCACACCTCGGTATGCATCGTAGTGGGAATCGAAGACCAACGCCCGCAACGGCGCGTCGGGATCCCCCTGGGGCGGCGGACAGCGCCGGACGATGGCCTCCAGGACCTTCTCGGCCCCCCATCCCTCCTTGGCTGAGACCCGCACGACCTCCTCCGGTTCTACGCCCAGTAGTACCGCCAGTTCCAATACGACGTCGTCGGGCCGGGCGGCCGATAGATCGATCTTGTTGACGATGGGGATGATCTCCAGGCCGGCCTCCAATGCCAGGTAGAGATTGGCCAGCGTCTGGGCCTCGATCCCCTGGGCCGCGTCGACGACCAGGAGCGCGCCTTCACAGGCCGCCAGCGCCCGGCTGACCTCGTAGGAAAAATCGACGTGGCCGGGGGTGTCGATGAGGTTGAGCTGGCAGGTCTCGCCATCCAGCGTGTAGCGCATGCGCACCGCAGACGCCTTGATCGTCACCCCTTTCTCCCGCTCCAGGTCCATCGAATCCAGCACCTGGTCGGTCATCTCGCGATCTGAAAGGGTGTCGGTCAGTTCCAACAGCCGATCGGCCAGGGTCGATTTCCCGTGGTCGATGTGGGCGATGATGCAAAAATCACGTATGTGGGATTGTTTCACGTTCACCTCTCTCCAAATAAGTCCGGATCAATCAACGCTAAGGGGGGATCGACTTTCCGCCAGCTTCTCAGCGGCGTACGGCGGCAGCAAAACCACGAAGCGGCTGCCCTGATCGGGGACGCTCTCGGCCCACACGCGCCCCCCGTGCAGGTCCACCAATCCCCGCACGATGGAAAGCCCCAATCCCATCCCACCCTGCCGACGGGTCATGTGGTCCTCCACCTGGTAAAAGCGCTCGAAAATGCGCTCCAGTTCCTCCTGGGGAATCCCTACCCCGGTATCGGCCACCGAGAATTCCAGGTCATCTCCCCGGGATCGCAACGCCACTCGCACTTGCCCGCCGGCCGGCGTAAACTTGACGGCGTTGGAGATCAAGTTGTCCACCACGACCCGGATCTTCTCCTGGTCGGCGTAGATGGGCATCTCCTCATCCGGGAGCGTCGCCTTCAAAATCACGCCGCCCGTCTCGGCCAGGGCCTGGTAATCCTCGCAGGCCGACTGCACCTCGGTCCGCAGGTCGAAGCGATGGGGGATCAGATCCATCTGGCCCGTCTCCAGGTAGCGCAAGTTGAGCATCGTCTCGATGATGTGCTTGAGCCGCGTGGCTGCCCGCAGCACGGCGTCGATCTCCCCAGCCCCCGATCCGCCCATCTGCTCCTGCAACACCGCCGCGTAGAGCAATATCAAACTCAGCGGCGTGCGCAGTTCGTGGGAGGCGATGGAGATGAAGTCTGATTTCAACTTGTCGAGCTCGCCCAGCCGCTTGTAGGCGGTCCGCAGCGCGCCGATCAAGCGGGTGTTCTCGATAGCGACGGCGGCCTGGGCCGCCAGCGTCTTCAGCGCATCGACGTCATCCTGACCGAACGGGAGATCCCCTTTCTTGTTCAACACCTCCAGCACCCCGATGCAGCGATCCCTGATCAACATCGGGACGGCCAGCAAGGAGCGGGTCTCCGAGCCGATCTGCTGCGCCACGCCGCCGAAGTGACGTGGGTCTTGCTGGGCATCGGTGACGATCATCGGTTCTCCCGATTTCATCACTTCGCCGGCGATGGAACCTTCCACCGGGACAGGGATATCGGCCAACTGTTCCGATTTTTCGCCGGTCGCCGTGCGAAAACGCAACTCGCCGGTCCGGGCGTCGCGCAAGAGGATGGATGCATCTTCGCTAACGGTCAATTGGGCTGCCGTGTCGACGATTTTGCTCAGCAGTGGGCCCAGCGCCAGGGTGGAGGTCAGCTCGCGGCTGATCTCCAGAATTCTCTCCAATTTCTCGATTTGATTCTCGGGACCACTCACGTTTCCACCTCCCGCAGACACGTCGTGACGACGTCTGCTAACTCACGTTCACTCAATGGCTCAACATCCCAGGTCCACCATCCCAGAAATTCCACGTTGCCGGCCGGGCCCTGCAGGGGAGAAGGCATCAGGCCGCGCAATCCCAACTCCAGCTGGGCGGCTGACTGCAAGACACGTTCCAGGACCTCGCGATGGATGGCCGGGTCGCGCACGACGCCGCCCTTGCCCACTTGCACTCGCCCCGCCTCGAACTGGGGTTTGATCAAGGCGATGACGTCGCCGGAACCCGACAACCAGGCAACGACGCGCGGCAGGATCAGGTCGAGGGAGATAAAGGAGACGTCGGCAGTGACGAGGTCGACCGGTTCGGGCAGGCTTTCCAGGTGGCGAGCGTTGGTGCGTTCCATCACCACGACGCGGGGGTCGTTCCGTAACGACCAGGCCAGCTGGCCGTAGCCTACGTCGATGGCGTAGACGCGCCGCGCCCCATGCTGTAAGAGGCAATCGGTGAAGCCCCCGGTCGAGGCGCCCACGTCGGCCGCCACACGGCCCGCCACGTCCACGTCGAAACGGTCCAGAGCGGCCTGGAGCTTCTCCCCCCCCCGGCCGACGAAACGGGGCCGCTCCTCCAGGGTGACGTGCGTATCGACGGGCACGCGAGCGCCGGGTTTATCGGAAATCTGCCCATCCACCCGTACCAACCCAGCCCGGATCAGCCGCTGTGCACGGTTTCGACTGCGCGCCAATTGACGCTCCACCAGGAGCACATCGAGCCTTTCCTTGGTCATTTTATCCCTCTCCATTCTATCTCCATTCTACATTAGCCTGAACGCTCGTGCAAGTTTCTCGGCCCGTCAGGTTGCCCCGCACAAACTGGGCTTTATCGGCGTTTTAGGTATAATGATGGGGGGTGAAGGTTGAGGATTGAGGATTGAGGATTGAGGATTGAAGATTGAGGATTGAGGATTGAGGATTGAGGATTGAGGATTGAGGATTGAGAACTGAGAATTGAGGATTGAGAACGCCGCCTGAGGGATGACACGATGACGTATCATCCACGCAAAAAGGCGCACACAAAGGAGGCCTTGATTATGACAACTGTACCCACATCGCGCCGCCGAAATCTCTTGGCCAGCATCTGCACCATCACATTGGCCATCCTGGCCTGCAACGCACCGGGACGTTCCGTAACCCCGTCGGCGACGCTCACGCTCTCACCCCCCACAGCCCAGCTCTCGCCGACGCCCTTGCAGGGGGGCGAGACGACGGTCACCCCCAGTGAACCCTCACCGACGCAGACCCCGGTCCCCGACGTCGCCGGGCCGGGTGGCTGTACACTCAACGCCACCTACGTCGCCGACATCACCATCGCCGACAATGCCGAGTTTCAACCCGGCGCATCTTTCACCAAGGTTTGGCGCATCCGCAACTCCGGCACGTGTACGTGGGAAGAGGGAACCCAACTCGTGGTCATCTCGGGGCACCAGATGAGCGACGTTGCCTCGGTCAATGTACCGCCGATTGTCCCGGAAGCGAGCACCGACGTCAGCGTGGATATGAAAGCCCCCTCGACGCCAGGCACGTACCGCTCCACCTGGCAGATGCAGGACGTCCATGGCGTCCGCTTCGGCTCCCAAATCTACGCCCAAATCATCGTACCCTCTCCCGCTACCGATACCCCAACGCCGACGACGACCCCAACGACGACCCCGACGGCGACTCCCACCGAAGCGCCTGACGAAGATCCGCCCGATCTGGTCATCACCGATCTCAGAATCGACACCGACGATCCCCGCCAGGGTGTCCCACTACACATCATCGTCGAGATCAAAAACCAGGGTGGTAGCACGGCCGAGAATTTCCGCTGGGCCTGGCGTGTGTGTATATCCGAGGGTTGCGATTACATCGAAGCGCCCGGCACGCTGACGTTGGAACCCAATGAAAAAGCAATCGCCCAAATGGAATATCTGTTCGCCGGATGGGCCAACTACACCACCGAAGCCTGGGCCGATTCTCGCAACGAGACCAATGAGGCAAATGAGGACAACAACAAGCGACAACTGACGATCCAGGTCAAACCGGGCATGCCAGATCTGATCATCTCAAGCATCGCCTTCGACCCTGATCCGCCCGTCCAGAATCAGAATGCCACCATAGAGGTGACGGTCAAGAACCAGGGATCGAAACCGGCCGGCGCATTCCACGTGGCATGGTGGGCCAGCGTCAGCGCGCCATCCCACGCCTGCTACTGGCCGGTCAGCGGACTCGCCGAAAACGAGAGCATCAGGCTCACCTGTTCCCACGCTTACCCCAGTTGGTACGCGAATATCACCACCCGCGCCATCGCCGACGTCGAAGATAGCGTCGCCGAACTGGATGAGACGAACAACAGCCGAGAAAAACAGACCGCCGTGGACAAGCCGTAACGCACGCGCGTTTTCGCCTGCATGGCCCGGTGAGCCGGGGTTTCTGTCAAGCGTACGCCTGAGACAAGCCCTGGCCACCGGGCGACCAAACGATGGAAAATACGTACCAACACTTCTCAGATCTATTCCAAATCCTGTCCCATCCGGTCCGCCTGCACATCCTGGATGAGCTACGGCGAGACGAGGCCTGCGTCTGCCACCTGCAGACGGTGTTGGACCGGCCGCAGGCCTACGTCTCCCAGCAACTGCGGGTGCTGCGGGAGGCGGACCTGGTCAGCGACCGGCGGGACGGCCTGCTGGTCTACTACCGAATCAACGACCGGCAGGTCAAGCAACTGCTGGACGATTTCCTGGGTCCGGCCGGTGAGTCGGCGTGCCTGCCGGACTGCCCCTGCCCAAAATGTACACCCAACGAAGCGGAGGCAGGTGAGTAACCTGATCATGTCGCATTCGCCAACTCGGACTTCCGAGGTCTAGAAAGCAGTGCCGCAGAGCTTTTCACAGAAACATGAATGCTTGGATTTCCACCTTCGGATTGGTCTTCCTGGCCGAGTTGGGCGACAAAACCCAGCTGGCCGTCGTGACCCAAACGTGCAAATATCGCCGTCCCTGGCCCGTTTTCCTGGGCGCCAGCCTGGCCCTGACCGCCGTGACCGGCATCGGCGCCATCGGTGGCCGCGTGCTGGGCCAATGGATCCCGCCCCACGTCCTGCAGTACGTTGCAGCAGCGGCATTCGTGGTGATGGGACTGTTCATCGGGAAAGAAGCCTACCAGTCCAGACCGGTGACGATGTCAGGGCATGATGGTATCTCGTTGGACACCAACGAGCCATCGTGTGCCGAGGAGAGCACGGCGGGTAGGCGTATCGGCTGGCAGGCCCTGATGTCGACGCTGGGCCTGCTCTTCGTCGCCGAGATGGGGGATAAAACTCAATTGGCCGTCTTGAGCCTGGCCGGGAAATCGGATACCCCGTGGGCGGTCTTCACCGGCGGCGCCCTGGCCCTGACGACGGTCACCGCCCTGGGCGTCATCGGCGGTCAGGGACTGTGCAAGATCATCCCGGAGCGGATCCTGCTGTGGATCTCCGCCGCCGCCTTCGTGGTAATGGGGCTCCTGATGGGCACTGGGATCCTGTAGCAAAAGATACGTCATCTTTTCACCCCCCACCAGGTTGGCCCTCACCTCTCCCAACACCCAATCACCCAACTACCGTATCTTCTCAATAAGTAGGGGGAAGATGGGGTGTTTGCGGGCGGCAAAGCTGCCCGCAAACACCCCGCCCCCCGCTTTATTGAGATGATACCAACTACCTAACCCGTCGGCAACAGCTCGAGATGGGTGCGACAGGGCTCGTCGACGCCCATCTTCTCACACACGAGATCGATCGTGTCCTGGGCCATCAAGCGGAACGTGGTCACTTTGCCGCCGGTAATGGTGATGAAACCACCCAGACTGTCGAGTTGTTCGTGGTCCAGCACGAAGTGGTTTCGGCTGACCTCCCGTCCCGCTTCCACGCCCGCCAGATCTTCCGGCGGCTCGTACAGGGGACGGACGCCGGCGAAGCAACGCTGGATGTTCATATCCTCGATCACCGGCGCCATCTCCATTCCCTCTTCCAGCACCTTGTAAATTTCCCACTCATCGACACAGAAACTGTCGGGGTCGTCGACCGTCACCGACGTGGTACCCAACACGATCGTTGTTCCGACGGGGACGATGATATCGCCATCGGAGGGGAAGCGACAGCGATTGATGACCCGTGTCACGGGGCGACTGTCCAGCACGACCATCGTGCCCTTGCTCAACACGATGGGTATCTCGATATCAGCGAGCCGGACAATTTGATCGGCCCAGGGGCCAGAGGCATTGACGACGTACTCAGCCCGGACCTGGTATTCGTCCCCACTGGTCTGGTCCACCGCCTGGACGCCGACGACGCGATCGCCTTCGCGTAAGAGCTCGGTGACCGGCGTGTAGAGAAAGAGACGAGCACCCAGCGCCCTGGCGGCGTTGACGCTGCCCAGACACAGATCCCATCCATCGACGCTGCCATCGGGCACGGCCACCGCCTGGCGCAGTTGGGGCGACAGGTTGGGCTCTTCCTTCAGGGCCTCCGTGCCGGAGAGCACCTCGGCAGGAATCCCCACATTCTCGCAACCCTGGAGAAAAATGGGCAGGAACGCCTCGTCCTGGTCATCTAGGACGACGAAGAAACCGCCGGTATCCTCAATCGCCTGGGGCGCGATCTCCCGCAGGATTCGATTCTCCTGGATGCACTCTCGGGCTGTGGGCTGATCTTTCACAGCATAGCGTCCGCCACTATGCAACAGTCCGTGAAAATTACCCGTCGTGCCCTCTGAAAGATTGCCCCGCTCGAACAACATCGCGTCAAAGCCCCGCATGGCCAGATCGCGCAACACCCCCGATCCCGTGATCCCGCCGCCGATGACGACGACCTGGGTTTCCAACTTTTTCATCATCTACCTCTCATGACCATAAATCATCCGCGCTGCTTTTCGACTACGGCCTTGGCCGCCTCGATCATGGGCGGCAAAACGTTCTGCCACTCGTCCACAATGCCGAGGTGAGCGACCTTGAAGATGGGCGCGTCCTCGTCCTTGTTGATCGCCACAATCGTCTTGGCCGATCCGGCCCCGGACATGTGCTGGGGCGCCCCGGAGATTGCAACGGCGACGTAGAGGTTGGGGGCCACGATCTTGCCGGTCTGCCCGACCAGGTGTGAATGCGGCACCCAGCCCATGTCGGCCGCCGGGCGCGATCCACCGACCGCTGCATTCAAGACGTTGGCCAATTCCCGCAAGATTGCGAAATTTTCCTCCTCTTCCATTCCTCGTCCACCGCTCACGATGATGTCGGCCTGGTCCAGGCTGAGCCCCGCGTATTCCGCCTCCTCGACGATCCGGTCGACCAGGGGAACTAGCGGCGTGATCGACGCCAGGTCGATTTCCAGAGTTTGCGTCTCTCCCGTGCGGTCTGGATCTGCCGGAAGCGGCTCGAAGGCCAGGGAACGTGTCGTGGCTAACTGCACGCCATCTCCCTGGATGAGCATGTAGGCCATCGCTTTGCTCCCGTAGACGGGGCGCAACCAACGAATGGCGCCATCTTGGACGTCGAAACCGGTGCAGTCGGTGACAATGCCGGTTTGCAGGCGATAAGCCAGGCGCGGGGCCACGTGCCCACCGCTGAAATCGTCGTGGGGGAAGAGAATGACGTCGGGCGAAACCTGTTGTACGACCGTTTCGAGAATCGCCAATGCGACATCTCCTTCCGGGTAGGCTAAATCGGGGTGGCTGACGACGAGCACGTCATCGGCGCCATGGTGTATCAAGTGCTCGGCGTGGGGCTCTACGTCGGCGCCTATGAGGAGCGCGTGCACGCGGGCGTCACCCGATCGTTGGCCCAGATCCCGTGCGGCGGCCAAAAGCTCCAGGGCCGAGGCCGGGAGGGTATCCGTTGAAGCCGTAATAAACGTTAGAATATCCACGGTCTTATCACTTCACCTTTCCAAAATCACGAGTCGCTCTCTGGATCACGAATGCCACGAATGGACGAATGCCACGAATTTTGCTTTTCTATTCGTGAAATTCGTGCAAACCTGTCCTGAGCGTAGTCGAAGGATTCGTGGCAGAGAAAGCCTCAACTGCGTAACGCCTAACCTGGACGGTAACATTTTAGTTCTATGAGCAATTGCTCGGGCCGGTCTCTGACCGTGCCCGAAGGTGGCTCGGTCGGGAGACCGGCCACAGCGCCAAGTGAGTTTTTTTGGCTCAGGAGTTCCTTGAATTGGAACCTGCTCACAAGACTGAAGTGTTACCCTGGACGAGCCAGAAACCAAAAGGAACACTGACGGCAAATTCTTACTCGACGAAACCTGAGGGACGCGGCGTCAGATGAGTTTCTCTTCCTGGAGACGCAACACCAGGTTCTGCGCCTTGTCCGCCCCGGTCTCCCCCTCGATGATCTCGCACACCATGTCTCGCTCCGGGATGAAAATCTCGTCCATGACGATTTTCGCGGCCGAGGGCTCAAAGCCCAGATCGTCGGCCGACCAGACCGGTATCTCGGCCTTCCGCGCTTTCATCATCCCGCGCACCGAGGCGTAACGGGGTACGTTGCTCTCGTCGTTGGTGACGGTGAGCACGGCGGGCAAAGGGATTTCCAGGATGTCGTATCCGACGTCGGTCGGGCGTCGCGCCCGGACTTTGCCATGCCCCGGATCTACGTTGGCGAGCAGTGTGGCGCACGGGAGTTGCATCTCTTCCGCCAGGAACGGCCCCACCAGACCCAGTTCCACGTCACCGGCCTGACGACCGCACAGGATGACGTCCACGGGCTGTTCTGGGTCTACGTCGCCCATTTTTTTCAGCGCGGACGCCAGGATACGGGCCTTGCCGAAAGCGTCGGCATCTTCAAAAGCGGGGTCTGTCACGCGGATGGCGTGCTCGGCGCCCATGGCCAACGCCTGATGCAGGGATTCCTCGGCCTCCTCGCCGCCGATGGTGACGACGGTCACCCGGCCCTCCGTCTTCTCACGCAATTGCAAGGCGATCTCGATGGCCACCTCGTCGTAATCGCTGATGACCAGCGGCTGCCTGCCGCGGACCTGTTGCTGCGTCTCGGGATCGATCTCAAATAAGTGGGGCGGCACCTCGGGATCGATCACCTGTTTCATGCACACGACAATATGCACTTTGCCACCTCTCTCTACAAACCTCTGTATCTCCTAACCCAGACAGAGCCGGAACCAAAAGGAATTATCGCTAGCAAATTCTTGCTCGCCGTGCAAGAATCTTATCGGTTAGGGCCTAACCCAGACAGAGCCGGAACCAAAAGGAATTATCGCTAGCAAATTCTTGCTCGCCGTGCAAGAATCTTATCGGTTAGGGCCTAAAAAGAGGGGGAACCGGGA
>DSAR01000355.1 GCA_011046405.1 Chloroflexota bacterium
CCTGCGCAAACGCCCGCACCTGCTCCACGGTCGCCATGGTCGTGTCGCCGGGGAAGGTGGTCAGCAGCGCCCCGTGCGCCCAGCCCAACTTGATGGCCTCCTTGGCCGGCTCTCCGGTCAGCAGACCGTAAAAGAGGCCAGAGGCGAAGCCATCCCCCCCGCCGACGCGATCGTAAACGTCCAGCTCGCAGGTCGGCGAAACGTGCGTCTCGCCGTTGATCCAGGCGACCGCGCCCCAACTATGACGGTTGGTCGAATGCACCTCTCGCAGGGTCGTGGCGACGACTTTGACTTGCGGATATCGCTCAATCACGCGATCAATCATGCCCAGGAACGTGCTGGGGTCCAGTTTGGACTTCGCGGTGATCTCCGGCCCGGGAACGCCGAGCCCCATTTGCAGGTCCTCTTCGTTCCCCACGAGAACGTCTACGTGCTCCACGATCCGTCGGAGAACAGCCAAAGCGCGATCCTGCCCCCCCCAGACGCCCCACAATTTTCCACGGTAGTTCAAATCGAAGGACGTCACGGCGCCGGCCGCTTTGGCGGCCTGCATGGCCTCGATGATCAGCTCCCCCGTGGTCTCCGATAGGGCCGCGAAAATGCCGCCGCTGTGGAACCAACGCACGCCATCGGCGAAGATGGCCTCCCAATCGAAGTCGCCGGGCTTCAGCAGGGCGCCGGCTTCGTTGGCCCGGTTGTAGAACACGACCGGGGGACGGACACCGTAGCCCCGATCGCTGTAAACCGTCGCCATGTTGGGGCCGTTCACCCCGTTATGTTCGAAGTGCTTGTAGAAGGGCTTTACTCCCATGGCGCGCACTCGCTCGGCGACGAGCGCGCCGACGGGGTAGTCCACCATCGCCGTGGCGATACCGGTTCGCAAACGGAAACAATCCGCCAGATTGGCAGCCACGTTGTACTCGCCGCCGCTGACGTGAATACGGCACTCGCTGGCCTTGCGGAAGGGAATCACCCCCGGATCCAGGCGGTGGATCAAGGCGCCGAGGGATAGAAGATCGAGCGCGGCGCGTTCTCGTTCACGAATATTCAGTCCATACTTCATCTTGGTCTCTCCTTCATCAGACTCTGTGGGTCGAAATCGAACTATCGAACGCGGTACAGCATCTCGCCCGCCCTGGGGACGAACAGGATGCCTTCGGATTCGCGGTTCATCCATTGCCGGACGTCTACCTCATCGGGATGCAGGTACCCCAGGGAGAGCCGGGCGCAGTCCTGGGGTGGGATCTGGCTGCTCAGGATCACCTCGACGTTGGGCTTCTCGACTCCGCCGTCCATCACGCCAGAGCCGCGCACGTGGGTGCTGTGCGCCAGCACACCGAGCGGAACGTGCCTGTAGCGCTCCCAATCCCGCAGAAAGTACGGCAAAATGTGGTAGCCCACCTCGTAAATGTACTCGCCGTGCACCTCGCTCACCGTATCCAGGTGAGGGGCGTAGAGGATCACCTCGCCGCCCACAGCCACGGCGGGCTGGAGCTTGTACACCCCCTTAGCAGCGGTCCATAGTTCATCGTACATCGGCGGCGCCCAGGAGAGCACGCTTCGAAAAGGCCGGTCGCACCACAGGATGTGCCGCTCCGCCGAGAGGCCGGCGGAGGCCTCCCACGCCGTGACGTGGTCCCCCATGAAAATCCCCGCCGTGTCATCGCCCACCACGACGAGGGAGACCAACGTGACCGGCCTCGATAGGCGCTCGGCGGCGGCGTGGATCACCGCTCGCACAGAGGTATCCTGGACCCCAATGGTGTCAACGACGCCGGCCAACGCCCCCAGCCAGTGAGTGACGTTGATCATCTCCGGGCCTGAAATACCCGGAAACAGGTACTTGGCCCCGCCCGAGAAGCCGACCACTTCGTGCGGGAAAGTGGGACCCAGGATGATAACGTGGTCGTAATCGAATACGGCCTGGTTGATGCGCACCGGCACGTCGCCCCCAAGAGAGGGATGCCAGTGCTCTCCGGCGATCTGTCGCACCTCGTCTTGGGTGATCGTACCGATGATCCTCAGGGCAGCGGGATCGTCCCAGGCGTGGTTGAACAGGCCGACGGCGGCGTATTGCGTACGGCGTTCTTCGGAGGTGAGGCCAACCAGTTTGCACAAGTTTGCTGCGCTCAATGGGGGATGCGTGCCCAGGGCGACCATAAAATCGAGCTGGCGCGTATCGTGCAGCACGTCGACCAATGCTCGAAACATCAGCGGCAGAGGCAGCGAGCGCGTGTGATCGGGGATCAACACCAATACGCGTTGGTGGGTGAACTTCCCCTCCAACCCTAGGTGAAGGGATTGGATGATTTCGTCTCGAGACAGATAACCGCTCGAACGGTACACGCTAATCATTGACATCGTTTTTCATTTGGGTGTGTTTCATTTCAGTTTCAGTGGAGAACATCGCTGGCGCGGTCAGGAGACCGGCCAGAGCACTCTTTTTTGCTCGCTGGGGCCGGTCTCCCGACCGCGCCCCAACTCAGAAACACACCCTTTCAACTTCGTAGCAAAGCTAGACCCCGCTGTAAGCCGAAAAACCGCCATCCACGGGGACGACGATCCCGGTGACGAATTGGGAGGCCGGAGAGAGCAACCACAACACCGTCCCCAGCAGATCCTCGGGATTGCCGAAGCGGCCCATAGGCGTGTGGTCAATGATAGTTCGCCCGCGCGCTGTCAGCGTGCTGTCTTCGTTGAGCAATAGCGCCCGGTTCTGTTCTCCAATGAAGAATCCTGGAGCAATGGCGTTCACCCGGATGCGAGGGGAATACTCCTGCGCCATGTGAACCGCCAGCCAGCGGGTGAAGTTGCTCACGCCGGCCTTGGCTGCTGAGTAGGCGGCTACGCGGGTCAAGGGGGTGAAAGCCGTCATGGACGAAACGTTGAGAATGACGCCCTCCCCGCGCTCGGCCATGCCTTTGCCAAAAATCTGGCACGGCAGGATCGTCCCGATGACGTTCAGATCGAAGACGAAGCCCAGCGCATCGTCGGGCAGGTCGAAGAATGGGTTGTCGGGGCTGGCGATCGCCTGCGGACGATTGCCCCCGGCGGCGTTGATGAGTATGTCCACTGCGCCGAAACGGTCCTCGACCGCCTGGCGGGCTTCTGCGAGCTGATCGCGCTCGAGCACGTCCCCGTAGACGACCGTATATTCGCCGGGGCCGGCGTCCATGCGAACGCGCATCCCCTTGGGGATCTCCCGTCTGTGGGCCAGCACGGCTACGTTGGCGCCGAGGCTCGCCAGAGCGACGGCCATCTCTCCGCCGAGCGCGCCCGTCCCGCCAGTGATAAGCGCAGTCTTGCCGGTGAAGTCGTAAAGCTTGGTTATCTCCGCCAAATTCATTCTCCTCTCACTCATCCGCTAATCTCCCTTGGCGAAAGGCGACAAGTGTCGCTCGAAGTGGGTTTGCAAAAGCGTGTCGTAGACGTCTTCGTGCGCCGCCAGCG
This sequence comes from Chloroflexota bacterium, assembly GCA_011046405.1. Taxonomy (GTDB): domain Bacteria; phylum Chloroflexota; class Anaerolineae; order B4-G1; family B4-G1; genus DSAR01. The sequence goes on from DSAR01000355.1 coordinate 3,451, forward strand.
TCTCCAGCAGCCGCTCCTCGAATCGGTCCAGCACCGAGCCGAAGGTCACGTGCAACACTTGCCGCGCGTCGAACTGCTCCAACACGTCCGGCAGATCGCCGTCGCTCAACGCATCCGGAGGCGGCACCCTGCCCAGCTCCGCCGAGACGTGATAGGTGGCCCGATCCGTATCGTAGCGCTCTCGCGCCAGCGCTATGATCTGGCGGAGGAGTTCTGGATCGACCCGCGCCACCGCCCGCAGCGCCTCCAGGTAGCTGGTGCCGGCTGTCTTGACGTGGACCAGCCCATCTGTATGCTCAGCCACGAGGGGGTAGATGCTGAACTTGTCGGAGCCGGAGTGAACGCTGAGCTTGTACGGCCCGAAGGCGCGGGCGATGGCAGCGTGCCTGGCGATCTCCGCCTCGAACGTTTCCAGGTCGCCGATGTAGTCAACGCCCTTCTCGAACCGCCCCACGTAGCGCGGCGCCAGACTGACCCACTGCACGCCCAGCCGCTGCAGCTCGCCGGCGATGAAGTAGTGCTCCTCCGGCGAGGTCGGCGTCTCCGTCTCATCCACCGAGACCTCCAGCTCGAACGGCTCATTCCCCATCCCCATGCACTCGAACAGGTAGCGATACATGCGCGCCGTATGGGCGATAGCGCGCCCATACTTGGCCGCGGCGCGGTACAGCGCCTCGCGGTCGAATGCGAGTGCAAAGTCACCCAGGTCGAACGGTTGATTCAGGTAGCGCTGTTCCAGGTCCACCTGGCTGGTCTCCAGCGCCTGCCAGGGCAGCGCCTCGACCTTCGAAGCCAGCTCGGCGGGCGGGGCGGTGTGGGCCTCGTCGTCCACGTGATCGCCGGGGTCAACGGTGTAGAAGGTGTAGCCAGCAGCGACGAAAGCTTCCGCGGCGTCCGGGGTCTTGAGGTGATCGGCGTCGGCGCCCCACGGCCCGCGCCAGCCGGCCTGGAACACCCCCCACGTGGCGTCGTCCAGTACCTCTTGCGGGGTCCGACCGGTGCGAGCGTTCTCGCGCACCGACTGCTGGGCGAAGATGGGGGCGATGCCCTCGAACCGCTGCGCCGCACGCGCGTGTCCGGGCGTCGCCAATCCCATCCGGTCGCCGAAGCCGAACGACGTCCCCAGGCCCAGGCAGACGGGGCGTAGCCAACCCAGGCGGGTGCGCAGCGCGGCGGCATTCTCGGGCGTCAGCGGGCACAGAAGCAGGTCGCCCTGTTTTTCCCCGACAAATCCGGCGGCGTCGCCCAGGACGCACAGGCGCTTCATCTCATCTGGACGCCGCGCCAGGTAAAGAGCCGTACCATCAACCTCGGTCTTTGACTGCGGATACATCCTCAGGTTGTATGGCGTTTCTAGCATTGGATCGTTCATCATTGGTCATTTGTCCTCATCGAATTTGTATGCCCGCTTCGCCAGCCGATAAGCCAGGTCCACAATCATCTCGTGGGCGTCCTCCTGGTCCACGATGCCGCGCACGACCAGCCCGGTCAGCCAGTTAGCGCTGGCCCGCCGCCACAGGTCGTGGCGGGCCGGAATCGAGGGAAAGGCGCGGGTGTCGTCGTTGAACCCGACGGTGTTGTAGAGGCTCGCCGTCTCCATCACCCGGTCGAAGTAGCGCTGCATCCCGTTGAGGCTATCGTGGAACCACCACGGTGGCCCCAACTTCAGCGCCGGATAGTGCCCGGCCAACGGCGCCAGCTCGCGCGCGTAGGTCGCTTCGTCCAGGGTGAAGACGATGAGAGTCAGGCGCGGATCGTTGCCGTACTCGTTCAGCAGCGGGCGCAGGTTGTGGGTGAACTCGCTGCGCTGCGGGATGTCGCATCCCTTGTCAGGACCGAAGCGGTCGTAGATGAGCCGATTGTGGTTGCGCACCGCTCCCACGTGAAACTGCATCACCAGCCCATCCTCGACCGACATGCGGGCGAACACCATCATCATGTGAGCGGTGAAGCGGCGGGCATCCTCCTCCGTCGCCTCGCCGCGCAACGCGCGTTGGAAGATCGCCTCGGCCTCGCTGGGGGCGAGCTCCGTCGTGTAGGCTGAAACCGCCGCGTGGTCGGTGGCGGTGGCGCCCATAGCCTGGAAGAACGCGCGGCGCTCCTCCAACGCGCGGACGAAGGCGTCGTAAGAGCCGACCGTGATGCCGCTCACCTCGCTGAGCGCATCAACGTTGTCCTGCCAGCTATCGGTCAGCAGATTGACCACCGCGTCGGGGCGGAACGTGGGCCGGATGTCGGCCTCCCACCCGGACTCCTGGATACGCTTGTGGTGTTCCAGCGTGTCCGTGGCGGCGTCGGTCGTGGTCAGCACCTCGATGTTGAAGCGATCGAACAGCGCCCGGGGTCGAAAAGCGGGCTGGGCCAGCCGCTCCTCAATCTGGTCGTAGATCGCCTGGGCTGTCTCACCCGTCAGCTTCTGGGTGACGCCGAAGACCTCGATCAGCTCCTGGGTCAGCCAGACGCCGGTCGGGGTGCCGCGGAAGAGGTGGAAGTTCTCGGCGAAGACCTGCCAGATGCGGCGGTGATCCCGCTCCACCGGACCACCGTCGGTGCGGGGGACGCCCAGCGATTCCAACGGGAGGCCCTGGGAATAGAGCATGCGGAAGACGTAGTGGTCGGGAATGATCAGTAACTCGGCCGGTGTGCCGAAGGTGGCGTTTTCGTCGGCGAAGAGGCGCGGGTCCACGTGGCCGTGCGGGCTGATGATGGGCAGATCGGCCACAGCGGCGTATAATTCCCGCGCCACGCGCTGCTGCGCCGGATCAGGAGCGAAGAAGCGGTCTGGATCTAAACGCCATTTGGGATGATTCATATCTCATCTCCTTCTGTTCATCTTCTTTCAAACGCCTGGGCTGCTTGGGATGAATGCATACGCACGACGGCGCTCCTATCTGCTCTTAAAGCAGGTCTGCTGCCTCATAGATCGCCAGCACTGTGGCAAGGCTGCGTCTCCCTTCTGGGCCGTCGATCTGAGGGGCGCGATCCTCACGCAGCGCCGCGATGAAGTCCCGGAAGACGTTGATGTGGCCCGTGGGCGCGATGTCTCGGGGATCGCCACCACATCCTGCGCCAACAGCCGCCCCGGTTTCCACAGGCTCCCCAGTCGCCCGGCCCGGATCGGCCAGCACCCACCGCGTGACGGATTCGCCCTCCACCTGAATGCCCCCGTTGGTGCCATAGAGCTCGAGCCGGTGGGGGAAGCCCGGTGAGGCCGTCGTCGTGGCTGTTATCGTGGCCAGGGCGCCGTTTGCGAAGCGCAGCGTCGCCGCCAGCGTATCCTCCACCTCGATCGCCCGGCGAAGCGTGTCGGCGTAGGCCTCCACCGACACAGGATCGCCCATCATCCACACCATCAGGTCCACCAGGTGGATGCCCTGGTTCATGAGCACACCGCCGCCGTCCATGGCCCATGTTCCGCGCCAGTCGGCCTGGTCGAAGTAGGCCTGCGAGCGGTGGTAGGGAAGCGCCACCAGGCCCAGCGTCAGTTCGCCCAGGTCGCCGCCCTCGACGGCATCGTGGATGCGCGCGAAGAGCGGTTCGGCCCGGCGCTGCAACGTGACTCCGAGCTTGACGCCAGCCTCGTCGCAGGCGTCGATCATGGCGTCGGCGTCCTCTAGGCTGAGAGCCATGGGCTTCTCCACCAGCACGTGTTTGCCCGCCTCGGCAGCGGCGATGGCCTGTTCGGCATGCTGACCGCTGGGCGTGCAGATGCAGACGACGTTCACGTCGGGATCGACAAGGACCTCATCGTACGTCATGCATGGGGCGCCAAACTCGGCGCTGATCGCGCCGAAGCGTTCTGGGTTGTAGTGGGCCATAGCTGCCAGGTGCGCCCCGAGGTCAGTGTTGGCCTCAATAGCTTGGCGGTGGAAGTCGGCTGCCACGCCAGCGCCCAGGATGGCAAAGTTGACCGTATCTTGTTTTGACATTGATGAGGCCTCCCTGAAGAGATCAAGTCCACGTCGCCCACGTTCGTCTCAGCGTTCCACGTCATCCATCGCCATCGAACGAAGAACCCAGGTCTGGCTGCGGCTGGGCGCTCGTCCTGAGTCTACCTCCGGCTTCCCTCAGGCTCATGGCCAGTTTCTGACCACTCTCGAGCTGCTTCCAGCAGGGCATCAACGTTCTCAGGAGGGGTTTCCGGCGAGACGCCACCACCAAAGGAGAGGATCATCCCGCCTCCAGGAGCCGCTTTATCCAGACATTCCTTCGCCCATTGTTTCACATCCGCCGGCGCCCCGCGGACACCAACATCCAGCGGAGGGACATTGCCCATCAGCGCCACGCGATGCCCCATCTTGGCTTTCACCTCGCCGATGTCCATTTCATGGCTGAAGTTGAAGACGTCAAAATCGGCTTCGACCAGGCTCTCCAGGAGATGTGGGCATGGGGTATCGTTGTGATAGACGCGAATAAGGCCCGTAAACTCCTCGAAGATTCGCCTCAGATGAGGATGGACTAACGCTTCGTAGTGGCGATTCGACACCATGCCAACGATATCATCGAGCAACATGATGCCTTCCGGCTGCCTCAGCACGTCCAATTGAGCGTGCAGCCAGCGGATGATCGACGTGGTCATCGTATCCAGGATCCGCGACACTTCCTCCGGCTTCTCGATCACACCCATCATCAGGGGCGTCACCCCCATCAGCCAGGAGGTCACCGTCATCGGCCCGCGGGCGCAGACCATCTTGATGCCCAGTCCCTCGGCTCGCAACCGTTCGTCCATCACTTTGTAAAGACGGAGCACCAGAGGCATCAGCCCGTCATTCCGCGGGTCGGCTGGTTTCACGCCGGCCCAGAAGGCGAGGTCGGACACCACCGGCTCGATGGAAGGCGGACTGTCAGGATAGAAGTGCAGCTTGACGCCAAAGGCGGAGGGTTCAGCCGCCATGCCATATTCCACCCAGAAGCCGGGGATCCAAACTGCATCGGGGAAGCGTTGCAGAAGCCCCTTGTTGATCTCCAACCACTTGTCGGGGAAGAGAAAGTAGTCCCGCGTGTCGATGCCGGCGTAGCCCGGTAGCCAGGGGCTGTCCACGATGAGGGCAACGGGGATTTGTGTTGGCTCGCCCAGGCGAGCCGCTTGTTGAAAGTTCTGCCAGGGTGTGTTCATTTACGCTCCGTAGCGCCGATAGCGCTGAACGGTCTCGAACATGGTGAAGACGTTATCGTCGGGCGTCCCATGGTCCATGTTGATGCAGCAGACACCCGCTTGCTCCAACGGCCCGGCCGCCAGCAGCAACTGTTCCGTATCCTCGGCGATCTCCTGTGGCGCGCAATTCAGCATCCGGACCGGATTGAGGCGCAAATTGAAGAAGGCATCGGGCAGCGCTTCACGACAGCGAGCTACGTCAGAGCCCCAACCTATCTCGAAGTAGACAGCCGGCAGTTCAGCATAGGCGGGCGCGATGCGGTGCGTGTTGTCGCCGCAGTGATGCACGCCGAAGGGCTGGATGCGTCTCGCCATGCGCTGCTCCACGGGTAAGTGTAACTGGCGATAGCTCTCCGGTGAGATCATCTGGACGGAACAGTTGGCGTGAAGAAAGAGGCCCGGGTCCACGTGTTCCGCCATACGGTTGACGGAGATGGAACAACTGCCCGTCCGTTGACGTACGTATAGCGCGACGTCCACAACCAGTTCTCCAATGACGTCGAGCAGCCGGCGAACACGCTCAGGAGACTGGTAGAAGTCCAAGAAGAGCTGCTGACCATACAGATGATAGGCCGCATTCAGCACCCCGTCGGTGTTCAGGTCACCTATCAGATAGCCGTATTGATCTTCCAACGCGTCCATATCGGCGATGAGCTGATCCATCGGCCAGGTCTCTCGGAAGTCAGACTTCTCCAGGGCTTCAATCTCCTCAATTGAGAGGTTAAGCGGCTTTGGCCAGGGAGCCTCATCAGGGGCAAAGATGATCTCCGCGCCAAGAAGGGCGGGTATGACGAAGCCGCCAGCCACGTGTAGAGAGCCGATGATGGGTCGAGGCTGTGGGTCAGGTTCGCCCAGCCCTAAATCGCCAAAGCGCTCGTAGAGCACGCGACGCATGGTGATGTCGTTCTGGACACGCGCTTCGGCGTCGAAATAGAACGACCGATCGAACGAGATGCCCGCGGTATGGTACCACCAATTGGGGTTGAAAACAAGCTCAACAGGGAGGAATTCCTCGGCTGTAGTCACTGGCATAGCAAGCTCTTTCTCAGTAGACTCCGTATTCCTGCAGCGCCTCCCACATAGCCACGACATTCTGGGGAGGGACGTCCGGCTGAATATTGTGCACGGTGCTGAATACGTACCCCCCGCCGGGGGCCAGGGCCTCGACGTTACGCTGCACGTCGTCCTTCACCTCCTGCGGCGTGCCCGTCGGCAGCACGCCCTGGGTATCCACTCCGCCGCCCCAGAACACCAGCGCATCACCAAAATCACGCTTGAGCGCAGTTGGCTCCATCCCAGCGGCGCGGACGTGGACCGGATTGAGGATCTCCACGCCGATCTCGATGAAATCGGGTATCAGCGGCCGGACGTTGCCACAGGAATGGAAGAATCGCCTGGCGTCCGGCGCCAACCGCTCAATGCAGCCGAACAGAGCCTTCAAATGAGGTTTGATCTGCTCGCGGAACATGCGCGGCGAGATCAGTTGCGACGTCTGCGTGCCGTAGTCGTCGAACTCGGCGACCACGTCCACCACGTCGGCCAGTCGTGGCAGCGCCATATCCCAGAAGGCCAGCTTCAGCTCAAGCAGCTTCTCGAAGAGCGCGCCAGCCAGTCTCTTGTCACCGGCCATCATCAACAGGCAGTTTTCCATACCCACGATCCGCTGGGCCATCTCGAAGATGCCGGCGCAGGGGCTCTTGATCACCACTCCGAGCCCGTCCCGCCGGTAGCCCTCGGCCAGTTCCCGCAGCCCGGCGATGCGCTGCGGATCGGCCATATTGGGCCAGGGGTAGTTTTCGACGTCCCGCACAGATAGCGCCGGATCATCCAGCGGCGCCTGCACAATGCTGTAGTAGAGGCCATCCGGCTTGGAGCGGCGGTGGGTGATGCCCCATTCGTCGCGATAGATCCAATGGTCGCCTCTATCCTCCTCTTGCACGTTCCAATTATGGCTGTTGAGCGGGAACAGTCCACGCACGTCCACACCCAGGCGCTCGACGAGATCGTCGTCGGGCAGGGCCAGCTGCTGGATGTGATCGCACAATTGCACCTCAACGGGCGGCAGGCCCAGGGCTTGGCGCAAATCGTGATAGGCGATCGTGTGGATGCCCGTGACCTGCGTGCCGCCCAGATCGAAGGGAATGCGGTCTGGCTCCTGGTGAGCTAATGTCTCTAACAGACGTTCTCTCGAGTTCGAGTTCATATCCCATAACTACTGGGTAGCAGGCCAACCCCTGTGGGGCGATTTTGGCCAACAAACGGCCAACAGGCGTTGGCCTGCTACCCGTACAGTGATTGAGTGGGCACTCATTCACGGGTATTGGATTTAGGGTCGTACAGCATCAATCGTAGTCTATACCGATTAGATCCAGCTCGTCCGCCAGATGGCAGGCCACCCAGTGGTCGTGGCCCAGGTCGCGCCACAGGGGCGCCTCGCTCTCACATATATCTCGGGCGTAGCGACAGCGGGGATGAAACTTGCAACCGGGAGGAGGGTGAGCCGGACTGGGCACGTCCCCCGGCAGGATGATCCGCTGCGGCACGTGATCCGGATCGGTGCGGGGGACCGCCGAAAGCAGGGCTTCCGTGTAGGGATGAAGGGGATCGGTATAGAGATCCTCCGCCGCAGCCAACTCGACGACGTTGCCCAAATACATCACGGTCACCCGGTCGCTGATGTGTTCCACCACAGAAAGGTCGTGGGCGATAAAGAGATAAGTCAGCCCAAACTCTGCCTGCAAATCCTCGAGTAGGTTGAGCGTCTGGGCCTGGATGGATACGTCCAGAGCTGAGACCGGCTCGTCACACACGATGAGCTTGGGCCGCAAGGCCAGGGCGCGGGCGACGCCGATGCGCTGCCGCTGCCCGCCGCTGAAGGCATAGGGATAGCGGTTCATGTGCTGGGCCTTGAGGCCCACGGCCTCCAAAAGTTCGCGCACGGTGGCCTTGAGTTCCCCACCCTTGGCGATACCGTGGATGCGCAGCGGCTCACCGACGATGTCCATCACCGTCATCCTGGGGTTGAGGGAGGAGAACGGGTCCTGAAAGATGATCTGCATCTCACGGCGGAAGGGCTTCATATCCTTGTGAGGGACCTGGAAGATGTTTACCATCTCCCCATTCTTGCGAAACCAGACCTCTCCCGCCGTCGGCTCGTAAGCGCGCAGGATACACCGCCCGGTGGTCGTCTTGCCGCAGCCCGACTCCCCCACCAGACCCAAGGTCTCTCCTTCTCGAACGAAGAAGTTCACCCCGTCCACAGCGCGGACTTGACCGACCACGCGGCGGAAGAAACCCTTCTGGATGGGAAAGTATTTCTTCAGGTTCTTGACTTCCAGCAGGATAGGTGCTTTAGATTCCATAACGCCTCTTGCAACGCCGTCTCTTGGCGGCTCTCATCTTCTATAACAGATACGGGCTACGTATACAACGGACAACGCACGAAATGACCAGCTTCCACTTCGAACAATGGGATTTCCTGGTGCGCCTGGTGACAGGCGTCCTTCTTGGGAACGGGACAACGCGGCAAGAACGCACACCCAGAGGGCACCGCATATGGATCGGGTACGCTGCCGAGAATGGGGGTCAAACGCGCTTTCACCCGCCGGCCCAGACGCGGAATGGAGCGCATGAGACCCACCGTGTATGGATGAAGGGGCCGATGAAAGATGGTATTCACGTCACCGCTCTCCACGATCTTGCCCATGTACATCACCGCCACCCGCTCGGACATCTCGGCGATCACCCCCAGGTTGTGGGTGATCATGAGAATCGCCATCCCGAATTCCTCTTGAAGGGACTTCATCAATTCCAAGATCTGGGCCTGGATAGTGACATCCAGAGCGGTGGTGGGTTCGTCGGCGATGAGAAGCGATGGGTTGCAGGAGAGCGCCATAGCGATCATCGCCCGCTGGCGCATACCGCCGGAGAATTGATGGGGGTACCCGTTGAAACGCTGACGGGGCATAGCGATCCCCACCTGCTCCAGCATCTGTATAGCTTTCTCTTTGGCCTCCTCCTCGTCCACATTCTGGTGAAGTTCCACCGCCTCCGCGATCTGACTGCCCACTGTGTGCACCGGTGAAAGGGAGGTCAGAGGCTCCTGAAAGATCATGGCGATCTCGTTTCCCCGGATGCTGCGGATGAGGTCGCCGGCCGGGTCAACGGTGGTCAGATCGATCGGCGGGTTGCCATCTCCGCGATCGAACAGAATCCTGCCCTCGACGATGCGGCTCGTCTTCATAGGAAGCAAGCGCAGGATCGAAAGAGCTGTGATGCTCTTTCCACTTCCCGACTCGCCAACCAGGCCGAGGGTTTCGCCGGGCTCAATATCCAGCGACACGCCATCCACCGCCCTGACGATTCCATCCAGGGTGTGAAAATAGGTCTTTAGATTTTCAACTCGAAGGATACGATGCTGATTGTTCGACATAACTCACACCGTGTAGGGGTCAGCAGCATCACGCAGGCCATCGCCGAGAAAGTTGAAGGCCAGAATCGCGATGGCAATGGCCAGCGCCGGGGTGAACACCCAGGGATAGAGAGCGATAGATTGAATGTTCTGTACCTCCTTGAGCAGCACGCCCCAACTGGTGACGGGAGGACGGAGTCCCAGACCCAGGAAACTCAGCGCTGTTTCCGCCAGGATCATAGCCGGCATAGCCAGCGTGGAGACGACGATGATGTGGCTCAAAGTTGCCGGGATGAGATGCCTGAAAATGATGTAAGTATCGCTCGCCCCGGCCAGCTTCGCTGCCAGGACGAAGTCCTCGTTGCGCAAAGCCAGCACTTTGCCCCGCAGTTGACGGGCCAACCACGTCCAGCCGATCACGGACAGAATAACGCTCACCACAAAGTAGGTCCGCAACGGCGGCCAATGAGGAGGCACCGCAGCGGATAAGGCCATCCACAGGGGAATGGCGGGGAAGGAGCGAACCAACTCGATCAACCGCTGTATCAAGTCGTCTACCCGACCGCCGTAGTAGCCCGAGGCAACACCCAACACCGAGCCAAAGAACAAACTCAGGCCCACCCCCAGTAGGCCGATCGTGAGCGAAATCTGGCTCCCGTAGAGGATGCGGGAGAACATGTCGCGCCCTTGCCGGTCAGTACCCAACGGGGAAACGATTCCCTCTGGTACCTGGAACAGGTGCAGGTCAGTTTCGATCAGTCCAAAGAGTTCGTAGGTCTCACCACGAGCAAAGAACTGGAGGGGGATCTTCTTATCGTAGTTCGGTTTGTAGATCTTGCGCAGGTTCTCGTCAATGGTCAACTCGACGTCGTAGACAAACGGTCGGAGCTTGCCGTCGTCAAAGAAGTGGATCCGCTGAGGCGGCATGTGGATGTACTCTCTAAACCGCGTGGACAGGGTGTACGGAGCCAGAAAACCGGGAAACAGCGCGGCCAGGTAGTAGAGCAGAATGACAATTCCTCCCACGATGGCCACTTTGTTGCGAATGAACTTGCGCCACATCAATTGCCATTGGGAGGCCGCGTAGATGGCTTCGAGAGATTTCCCCGTCTTCGCGTCTACCAGATCTTCAGTCTCAAGCACATCGCTCGTACCGTCCAGCTTCTCGTATAGCTCGAACAGCCCCTCCGAGCAGGTTTTCAAATCGCTCATGTGTACACAATCCTTGGATCAGCCCACGCAAGGGCAATATCTGCCAGGAGATTGGATACCATCAGCAGCAGGCTCATAAATAGCAGGAACGTCCCGGCCAGGTACATGTCCTGGGAGAGAAGGGCGCGCAGGAGCAAGGGGCCGATAGTCGGAACCGACATCACAATGCCCACGACAGTAGACTCCGAGATGATCTTGGGAACTTCCATAGCCATCACGCTGATCAAGGGATTGATGGCTACCCGCACGGCGTACTTGGTGATCACCGTGCGTTCTTTGAGACCTTTCGCCCGCGCGGTGGTGATGTATTGCTGCCCCAACACGTCCAGCAGATTGCCCCGCATGATGCGTTGAAGCTGAGCCGTGCTCGCCAGGCCGAGGACGACGGCTGGAGGCCAAAGGTGGTTTAAATAGTCCAGGATCTTGGCCAGGTTCCAGGGAGCGTCCGCCAAGTGGCGCGAGATGGTCCCTCCGACGGGAATGCGCAGAACGACGGTGCCAAAGAACATCCACAGCAGCGCCAATAGAAAGCCCGGCAGGGATAGCCCCAGAAACCCCAGAAAGGAGAGCGCGTGATCGCCGATGGAATACTGGTGCGTAGCGGAATAGATGCCAATGGGAATGGCAACTCCCACCATAAACACCAGTGATAGCCCCCCCACCAGGATGGTGTAGCCCATGCGTTTGAGCACGATGGGCAGGACCGGGCTGGCCCACTCGAGAGACCACCCAAAGTCGCCCCGCGGGAAGCCGGAGACCCACCGCAGATACTGAACGTGCAGCGGCTGATCCAGCCCGTACCGTTCCTGCATCTTCTTGACCGTCTCCGTGTCTTGCCCACTGCCGGTCTCCGCCAACTGGGCCTGAAGCGTTGTGAAAAAGTCACCCGGCGGCAACTGGATGATGATGAACGTGACGATGGACACGATGACCAGCGTGGGTATCATACCCAGAATGCGCCTCACGACGTAGGCTATCATAGCCAGAAACTCCTCGTAGCTAAACCTGTTCCGCCGGTATCATTTTACAATTTTCGACACTCTTACAAAAGCATAGGTGACTCAAGCGGGGATGCGGTGTGTGCTTCATTGAAGGCGAGGACAGATCTATCTTAACCGACCCCTCCTCGCCTGACAACTACTGCACCATCTTTCTAAGCAGAAACACTCGCTTTTACGACGTGCCCCATCTACCGCTCGATCCAGAATTGGGGCGGGTCCTGGGTGCCAGGAGTGAAGACGAGCCAGTCAGAGGTGTGCTCTTTCATCACGTTGTGGAAGTTGTTCTTGACCACTACCAGGCCGGGGGTCATCCCCACCGTGCCGATGGTGAACAGGCCCTCGGTGGATTTGCGGACGATTTCTTTGGCGATTTCAAGTTGCTCGTCGGGGTCAACGCTGGACTTGTACTGGTCGTACAGATCCTGCACCTCCTTGAGGTGAGCTGGTGACTCCTCGCCCAACTCCCCGCCCGTTTTGTACCACATACCAAAGGCAGGCCCCATCCACGAGCGGTCGTCAAAGGGGAACTGATAGATCGGGTCCACCATCGGGACCAGACCACGATCGGTTTCCCAGGTGGCGATCATCACCTCGTTGGCGGTGGCTCTGGGCCAGTAGATGTCACGTGACATGGTCTGGAGGACCGTCTTGAGACCGATACTGTTCCATTCCTCCACCACCAACTCCAGGGCGTCCATGCTGGCGCCCGAAACAGCGTCGGTCGCTTCGACGATGAGTTCCACCGGGGTGCCATCTTCGAAGGTGTAGAAGCCATCGCCGCCTTTCACCAACCCGATCTCTTCCAGTAACACCTGGGCTGCGTCAGGATCGTGCTCGGCGTAGTAGGTTTCGATGTCCTCCTGGAACAGGGGCGAACTGCGCACCACGCTGATGGTACGCGGAATGCCCTGACCCAAGAAGGCAACGTCGTTGATCATATCGCGGTCTATGGCCAGTGAAAGCGCCTGGCGGAACTTGAGGTTTTGCATCAACTCGCGGTACGTGGGATCGGGATAGCTCTGGTTGGGGAAGAGAGTGATCGTAGAGGCCTGCGCCGTGCTCCACATGAGCAGGTGATAGTCACCCGCCTCGGCGTTCTCCTGGTAGACCGTGTACTTGGCGAAGTCTATGCGGCGATGCTGCATGTCGAGTTCACCCGCAATGGCCATCATGTTGACGGCCTCGTTATCCTCGACCAGTGTGAAGTGAATTCGATCAATGTAGGGCAACTGGTTGCCTTCTGGATCCACCTTCCAGTAGTAGGGATTGCGCTCGGCTGCCATCTCAGTGGCTCCGGCCTCCCATTGACTGACCCGCCAGGCGTACATCACCGGAAGCTCGGTATTGAAGTTGAAGGCTTTCTCCTCGAAGATATCGTAGTCCGCCTCCGGATTGTACTTGGGGTGGAACTGCTCCAGGTAGTGCCTGGGAGCGAAGAAGCCGAAGCGCTCAAAGCCCAGCGGCCACTGACAGCCGTGGAAGGCCAATCCTATGCTCTCGGCCAGACCGTTGGGGCCGGCGAACTTGAGTTTGATGGTGGTGTCGTCTATCTTCTCCAGTTCCATCGGTTCGCCGTTCACCACCCACTCGCTGTGTGGGGCGGGCGTGATGTTCTCGTCCAGCTCGATGTCCTCCCACCAGAAGATGACGTCATCCACGGTGAAAGGCGCGCCGTCGGACCACTTGAGCCCCTCGCGGAAATACAGGGTCAGTTCCGTGCCGTCCTCGGACCACTTCCAATCTTTGGCCAGGCCAGGTTGGATGGGGTCTTTGGGGTCACGAGGCCAGCGCAGCACCGCCTCGTAGATGAGGCGTCCCAGGGCGTGGAAATCTTTAACGCCCAGGAATGCCCGGTGCCAGATGCCTCCGTACTCGCCGATCGACTCGATGGGCTCGACGATCATCGGTTCCTCGGGAAGACGCTCGTCTACCACAGGCAACTCCCCTGCTGCTACCATCTCCGCCAGCATCGGCGCCTCGTTGTACTTGGAAGGCAAGGGCTCCGGGACAGGGGTGTCCTCCGGTGGAGCTTCCGTGGGAGCCTCTGGAGGAGCTTCCGTAGGCGGTATCGGTGTTTCTTGCGGCGCACAGGCACCGAGAACCAGCGACAGCACCAGCGTGCAAACAGTCGCTGCGCTCAATAGAGAGCCTTTTCTCGTGAGAAACATTTCTTTTTCCTCCTTGATTTTTTATCCTATTCACTTCGTCTGTCATGCGTGGCACGTACAGCCTGTGTGCCACTATCTAAGGAAACTGCCATTTCATCGAGATGTGCCGACGTTCCACCTCCTTTCTTCTTCTACAAAGACGAAGCCATCTGGGGAGATCATCTACACGTAGGGTATCGCAAAAAGTGCAACAGCCAGAAGTTACCTTTATCCCTGGCAATAAACTCGCGGCTACAATTACGAAACTACCGGCCCAGGTTGGTTTTTAGGAAGCTGCACGGCGGTTGAAACCGCGTGCTATGGCCTGCGAAGTCGGCCTACGCCGACTCCAGTCCACGCAGGTGAACTTCGCAATGGCTGCCCGCGATTTCAGTCACCGGGTTTCCATATCAGTTTCAGCAAAGTTAGCATAAAGCTTGTTGAATCTTCCCTGGAGGGCACCACTAGGCCCCCATATGTTGGGCTAGAGCGAGCTTGATTATCCCCCAAATTATAGGGGGTCTTCCACAATGCGCTTGGAAAGCGGCTGGAAGCGTTATGCCCTGTTTGCTGTTACTGTTCCATATCTGGGAACATATCCCTTTTGCTATGCTGAAAATCAATGTAACTAGCGAAGTTACGCCGTCGTGTACTACAGGCTCACGATGCGCTGGCCCGGACGACCAACTCGGGTTGAAGCACGATCTCAGTACACGGATTCTGGTCCGTCTCATCGGGACAAACATTGATCTTGCTTAACAGCAACTGCATCGCCTGCCGGCCCAGCTCGTACCGCGGCCCACGAATGGTCGTCAACGGAGGGGTAATCAGTGCTGCCAGAGGGATGTCGTCACAGCCGACGACAGCAACGTCCTCGGGCACGCGGAGGCCCAGGTCGGCACAGGTCTGCAGCGCGCCGACGGCCACCAGGTCATTGTAGCAGAAGAGAGCTGTCAGCTCGGGATAGTCGTTCAGCAACGCTTGGGCAGTCTGACGACCACCTTCTACTATGGGGGGGCAATGTCGGATCCAACCAGGATCGTAGGACAGGCCGGCAGCGGTAAAGGCGGCGCGATAGCCTTTTACCCGCTGGCGACTACTGTGAGAAGTTGATGGACCGGCGGAAAAGCCAATGACTCGATGACCGGCTTGCAGCAAGTGTTGAGTAGCTGCCTGCGCTCCTCTCTCGTCGTTGATCATGGCCACGCCCACATTTCCGCTCTCCAGGCGCCGGTTGACCAGTACGACGGCCGGGTGACGAGCGACTACTGCTTCCAGATCGCTTTCCTCAAGGCGTGAGCTGCACAGAACGACGCCGTCTACCCGCTTCTCGTCCAACGACTTCAAGACCGCTAACTCACGCTCCGTATCCTCCTCGGTGTTGCAGAGGAAGACGTTGTAACCCTCGGCGTAAGCAACGTGCTCCGCGCCACGCGCAACTTCGGAGAAAAACGGATTGGACACATCCGGCACCACCAGGCCGAGGGTCCCGGTACGCTTCGTCACCAGACCACGAGCGATATTACTGGGCCTGTAGCCCAGCCGTTCGATGACGGCCTGGACGTGTTGGCGAGTAGCTGAGCTGACGCCTTCCTTGTCGTTGAGTACTCGTGAGACGGTCATCGTCGAGACGTTTGCCTCACGGGCGACGTCGTTTATGGTAACTCGCTTGGTCATAGGCTTTCCGCCTTGTTAGCGTTATCGTTATCGCTAACGTATTATACAACAGACCACAGCGTTTGTCAAGACTTTTTCGCCTTACAGCTATCTTCTCTGGAAAGCTTTCGGGAAGGTTATCGGAAGCGGTCGGTGATCGTTCATGGCTGTCCTGGCCGAAAAGTACATCCACGCTACACCAGAGCGCAATTTTCCCACTTTGTGGTAGAACAGAGAACTGCCCATCCTAATCTGCGAGGTAACCGATGACCTTCATCCGTCAAAGTGTACATTCTCTCCTGTCCTGGCCGAAAAGTACATCCACGCTACACCAGAGCCCAATTTCCCCACTTTGGCAGAACGGTGACCTGCCCACCCCAATCCGCGAGGTAAACGATGACCTTCATCCGTCAAAGTGTACATTCTCTTTGCCAAGTTGTCAAACAACGCTTGCGCCAATGGGAAAAACACAGCGTTGACAGTCCAAGGCCAGATCATTGGGGGTGACAGTGTCGACAGGTGTTAAAACGCGCTGGGGAGCATAGGGAAGGACCGGTGGTTTTGCTTCGTTGCGGCCGGGTGTGGGATGGACGGGGTTTTCGGTCAGCACACCCAAGTACCTGTCCTGGAATACCCCGGTGAAGAACTCCAAGAACACCCGGCGTTACCAGGACGCCGGTGATCGGCACGCTGTACGTTCAGCAGTGGGCGCTGCGCAAGCTCACCGGTGGGCGGTTGCCCGAGCGGGTGCGGGTCACGGTGTCCGTGGGGGAGGAGTAGAGGAGGGGGAAGAGACCCAGGACGCGGGTGGTGCCGTGTCCTGGGTCGTTGTCGTACA
>DSAR01000268.1 GCA_011046405.1 Chloroflexota bacterium
CGCGTCGATGGTGCAAGGGCCATCATGGGTGGTGACGGAAGCCAACACGTCGCCTGTAAACTGCCGGATTGTGATCCGGCGGGCACAAGGTGAGCAGTCACGTTCATTCGTGCCATTCGTGTCATTTGTTCATTCGTGCCATTCGTGCTATTTCGTTTATTCGTGTCATTCGTGATCCAAGGGGGTCTTTCTGTCTTCTACTCGTCCTCGAGCAGCCCGGTCATACTGTTGAACTGCCGGATGAGGGCGTCGATCTCGTCGATCTGCTCGTGGATGCCGGACCAGTAGTCGGGCTCGTACCATTGGGCCTGGATCTCCTCGTAGGTCTTGCCTTGCTGCTCGACCCAGGTGTAGTACTTCAGGTTGTGGATGCGGCGCCGATCCCAGTAGTTCAGTTCTTCCACGTAATCCACTGTGCAGCCCAGGAGGTAGCGGTGGTAATCGGCGGCGGCGTCTACCTCGGTGTACTCGCCGTGTGCCTCGTGGAGTTCCCGCAGGCGGCTCTCGTACAGGTCCATCGAGTCGGTGAAGACGGTCAGGACGATGTCCTGCTCGCCCAGTTCGTACCACTTGGCGAACTTGATGCTGGAAAGCACGTTGGCGATGCTGGAGATGCCCAGCAGATCAAGCTGGCTCACCAGGTCCTCCGGCACGCCCTGTTCCACCAGGTAGGCCCGCCCGCCCGGCTCGTTGAACAGCCGCACCAGGCTCATACAGGCTTCGTCGTCGATGGCCATGACCATGTCGGTGTGTTTCAGGTTGTGAATCCAGGGGACGTGTTTGTCGCCGATGCCCTCGATGCGGTGGCCGCCGAAACCGTTGAGGAGCAGGGTGGGGCACTGGAGCGCCTCGCTGGCGGCGACCTTGCTGGTGGGGAAGATCTCCTTCAGGTAGTCGCCGCAGCCGATGGTGCCCGCCGAACCGGTCGTCAGGACGACGCCCCGGTACGTGTCGCGCGGGCCCATTTCCCGTTCCAGCACCTCTTCCATCGCGTGCCCGGTGACGTCGTAGTGCCACAGGTGGTTGCCGAACTCGTCGAACTGGTTGAAGATTATGACATCTTCACGGGTCTCGCGCAGTTCCCAGCACTTGTCGAAGATCTCCTTGACGTTGCTCTCGCAGCCGGGGGTGGCGATGATCTCGCCGGCGACGTTGGACAGCCACTCGAAACGCTCGCGGCTCATCTCCTCCGGCAGGATGGCGATCGATTCGCAGGCCAGGAGTGCTGCGTTGTAAGCGCCGCCCCGGCAGTAGTTGCCGGTGGAGGGCCAGACCGCCTTCTGGTAGGTGGGGTCGAATTGGCCCGTGACCAGGCGCGGCACCAGGCACCCGAAGGTCGCGCCGACCTTGTGCGCGCCGGTGGGGAACCACTTGCCCACCAGGCAGATGATGCGGGCTGGCACGCCGGTGAGGGCTGGCGGCAGTTCGACGTAGTTGACGCCGTCGAACTGACCGCCGTGTTCTTTCGGCTCGTTCTTCCACGTGATGCGGAAGAGATTGAGCGAGTTCACGTCCCACAAACCCACGTCCTCGAGTTGGCGTTTGACCTGCTCGGGGATCAGTGATGGATCCTTCATCTGGGCGAAGGTGGGGATGATGATGTTCCGTTCCCGGGCGCGTTGTACGGTGCGTCGGAGTTGTTCTGGGTGAATGCTGAGGTCGATCATTGACGTTTTTCCTCCATCGGTTGAGAATAGAGAGTTGAGAGTTGAGAATAGAGAATTGAGAATAGAGAGTTGAGAGTTGAGAATAGAGAATTGAGAGAGGTGAGAACTCACCGCGAAGCATTCCAAAGGGCCACGACAAAGTGGGCTGCGAGCGCGCCGAGTGCCGCGCCCATCGTGTTGAGTAGCCAATCCTCCAGGGATGACACCCGGCTGGGGCGCGCCATCTGGGCCAATTCGATGAACAGGCTGAGGAGCGCGCCGCCGCCTGTGCTCGACAGGAATCGGCGCTTGAGGGGATGACCGTCTAGCGCGAGGTAGAGCGTGAAACCCAACGGCGCGAAGACGACGACGTTGCCCGCCAGGCCGATGAGCCAGCGGGGGGAGATGCCGCGCGCGGCGGCCGGCGCGGTCAACGGCGCGAGACCGACGGCGACGCTCGGGTTGGGGCGTAACGTCATCCACAACAGCCAGGCCGTGATGATGCCGGTCAGTGAAAGCCAGAGCCATCTAAGGGGGCGAATCAGTTCCCGGTCCAAGCCAACCCCACCATCCCGCGAAACGTCTTGTAGGCCGTGGGCATGTCATCGCCTGTCCATTCGACGAGCAGGCCATCGACCCGTCGACTGCCGGGGATCAAGGCGGCCTGCTCGGCCTGGAGGGCGGTTTTGAACGTCACGCGCACGGTGATGGGCGGTTCCAGGACAAAAGGAGGGTTTTTTAGTCGGAGCGCCCGTTCCGCTGCCTGGCGGATGCGCCGGTGGACGACCTCAGGGTGCAGGCACCGGGCCGCGCTGCGTGTGATGCCATCCTTGACTGCCACCGTTTCGATCTCGCCCAGCAGGGCGCGGGCTTCCTCGGTCACGGCCCGGTCGCCGGTGACGAGCAGGACCGGCGCGCCAAAACTGCCCGCCAGCGCCGCGTTCAGTCCCGTCTCCCCAACCACCTGGCCGTTGAGCTGCACCTGGGTCACGGTGCGGCTGCTCCATGTGTGGGCCAGGATAGCGGCCGCCGTCCCGGCGGCTGCGTGATAGCCGACGAGGAAGACGGCGTCCACGCCGGGCCCGATACCCTGCATCATACCGAAGGGCTTGGGGCTGCCGGAGATCAGTTCGGCGGCGTCGTTTAGATCCTCGATCAGGATGTTTTTCATCCCGCCGTGACTGTCGTTGACGACGACGCGCTCCGCGCCGCCAGTCAGGGCGCCCTCGATGGCGGCGTTGACTTCGGCCGTCATCAGCTTGCGGAAACGCTCGTATTCCTTGTGCTGGGCGTCGACGTGATCCCACGACACGACGCCGGATATGCCTTCCATATCTGCCGAGATCAGGACGTTCATGGTGTCCTCCTGTGTTGATAGATTTGAGTGATCTTCTCAATTCGTTTAGTTCTTCATTCGTTGTCGTGTCGTCCGAAATCCAACTCACCCCGATTTTTTGATTTGCAACAATCCCCCATCGTCCAGGACGAAGACCTCCAAATCGGTTCCTGCGCGAGCCTCCTCGATCAACACGTCGGGATGTCGGCCGATCATCGGGCCGAGGTGCACCAGGGCCAACCGCTTGGCTCCCGCTTGCCGGGCGATTTCGCCCGCCTGTTGGGCGGTGCTGTGGAAATGGACGTTGGCGTCGTAACCGGGTTGGAGCGTGGCGCTGAAAGAGGCCTCGTGGATCAGCAGGTCACAGCCCTGCGCCAGGGTCACCGTGGTGTCGTTGGGGTAGGTGTCGGTGATGAATGCGATGGACGGCCCATCCTCGAAATCCCACCGGGCGCCCAGGGTGGGTGTGTTGGGTGGATGAGGCACCGGCGCGGTCTGCAAGATGATACGAGCGGTCAGGCGAGTTTGCCGGGACTCCTGGTCGGGGAGGGGATGCCAGTGAATGTTGAGCCGTTGAATGTCGAAACCGGTGTAGGCGATTTCCCACAGGGCTTTCAGGGAAGCGATGGCTCCGGCGCTGGCGTAGACGTGAAAGGCCGGCGCGCTCGCGTCGATGCCGAGCCGGTTGAGGGCGAACATCGGGAATCCCAATGCGTGATCGCCATGGGCGTGGGAGATGAAGACGTGTTCGATGTCCATCACCTGGATGCCGGTGCGGGTCAGTTGGTGCATGATCACCGGACCGGTTTCGACCAGCATGCGGAATTCGCCGCTCTCGATGAGGAGCGCGAGGTTGCTTCTATGCCCGGCGGAGAACGCGCCGCCGGTTCCGAGAAAATAGACGTTGGTCATTTGGTGGTTAATCTTTCGATTGTATGTGAAGGACAGGTGTTGGCATAGGATTGTACCATATTCGCCCGATTGTTCCAGTTTTCATCAGGGTGGGATTTTAGCGGATGAGGGTGGGGGAAGTGCGAAGGGAGAGTCGTGCGCCAGCTCATGATCTGAAATAGCAGTAAAACGTCAAGTGTAATTAACCGACTGTCAAAGCCGTTGCTTACGCTTTACGTTTTACGCCGTTACGCTTTGCATTTAAACGCCTTTCAATGGAGCAGCCTTTGAGCGCCCGGACCAAACACTACCGTCCCAGGATCTGCCGCGCGATGACGAGCCGTTGAATCTGGTTGGTGCCTTCACCGATAGCGCACAACCGTTGGTCCCGGTACATCCGCTCGACCTCGTACTCGCGGACGTAGCCGTATCCGCCGTGGATCTGAATGGCCTTGTAGCACACGCTTTCCGACATCTCGGTGGCGAAGAGCTTGGCCATCGCCGCTTCCTTGGTGAAACGCTCGTCCTGGGCCCGGAGCCCGGCGGCGCGATTGACCAGCAGGCGGGCAGCGTCGATCTCGGTCGCCATCTCGGCGAGCATCCATTGAATGGCCTGGAACTTGGCGATGGGCTGGCCGAACTGTTGGCGTTCCTGGGCGTAAGCGAGCGCCTTGTCGAACGCGCCCTGGGCCAATCCCACCGCCATGGCCGCGATGGCGACCCGCCCGGCGTCCAGCGTGGTCAGGAATTGCTTGAAGCCCTCGTTCTCCTTCCCCAGGAGATTTTCCGCCGGGATGCGACAGTCCTCGAAGAAGAGTTCCGAGGTCACCGAGCCCTTGAGCCCCATCTTTTTCTCGTCCCGGCCCGGCTCGAAACCGGGCGTCCCGCGCTCGACGATGAAGGCGGAGATGCCGCGTGTGCCGGCCTCAGGATCGGTCTTGGCGGTGATGACGACGTAGTCGGCGATGGAACCATTGGTGATGAAAATCTTCTGCCCGTTGATGACCCATTCACCGGTCGCCTCGTCGCGGACGGCGCGGGTGCGGGTGGCGCCGGCGTCGGAACCGGCCTGGGGCTCGGTCAGACCGAAGGCGCCGATCTTGTCCCCGCTGGCGGCGGGCGTCAGGTACTTTTCCCTTTGCGTTTCGGAGCCGAAGAGATAGACCGGCTCGCAGTAAAGGGACGTCTGCGCATCGAGGGTGATAGCCATCGAGCCGGAGACTCGTGCGATCTCCTCCAACGCGATGACCAGGCTCATGTAATCGCCTCCTGATCCACCGTACTTTTCGGGAAATGGGAGGCCGATGATGCCCAATTCTCCCATCCGCCGGAATAGGTCCTCTGGGAACTCGTCGGTCGCGTCAATCTCTTCGGCGCGCGGGGCGATCTCCTTTTCGGCGAACTCCCGCACCATACGGCGAATCATTTGATGTTCCTCGTTAGTTTGCCAATTCATCGTGTCTCCTCATTTGTTCATCTCCGATAGCATTGGCGCGTTCGGGCCCCGGATACCGGCGACGATTTCGCTCCCGGCGCTGACGTAGGCGTGGGCGATGTACGGGGTGTTGTGGGCGATGCCTGCGCGTCCAAGGCGATCCACGGCGATGACGCCGCCCTGCCCGGTGGTGCGTTCCGCCAGGGCGGCGATGGCGGCGTCGGCGGCTTCCTGGGCGCTCATACCGGCGGCGATCAGGTCGCATACCTGTTTGCTGATGACGATCTTCATCAGCGCTTCACCCATGCCGGTGGCGGAGACGGCTCCGGTCTGGTTGTCGGCGTAGGCGCCGCAGCCGACCAGGGGGGAATCGCCCACGCGACCGGGGTGCTTGTTGAAGGTGCCGCCGGTGGAGGTGGCAGTCGCCACGTTGCCCCCGGCGTCTATCGCCACTGCGCCGACAGTGTCTGATGGCAGCCCAACCGCTTGAAGACGAACGTTGCCGTCCCATTCGTGGGGTGTGCCAGCTGACTGAATGTGCCAGCGTTCTCGTTCCCGTTCGGTGACCAGTTCTTCGACTGGGCAGATGGGGATATCGTGCTCGCGGGCGAAAGCCTCGGCGCCGGCCCCGGCGAGCATCGTGTGCTCGCTCTCCGTCATCACCAGGCGGGCCAGGCTGACCGGGTTGCGCACCCGCTGCACCGCCGCCACCGCGCCAACGTCGAGATTGCGACCATCCATCACGATGGCGTCCATCTCGACCTCGCCATTGGCGTTTAGAAACGACCCGTAACCGGCGTCGTAAGTAGGATCGTCTTCTAATATGCGTACAGCGGCCTCAACCGCATCCAGGGCTGAACCGCCGCCTTTCAACAAGGCCCAGCCGGCTTCGGCCGCACGGCGGCAGCCGGCCATGTGGGCCTCGTGGGTTTCGAGGGGGATGTCGTAAGCGCCCCCATGCACGATGAGTGTCATTGTTGGATTTTTCATTACACCTCTCATTGCTAGGTTGCTAGACCGGTAGATTGGTGGGCTGTCAACAGGGTCTGCCAGTTTAGCAGCTCAACAGCCCAACAGACGTTCTGCGTCGAGTAGTATTCTAGCCCCTCCGTTCATTTTGGCCAAGCCGAGGATGTAGTTGATGTCTACGTCGCTTGCTTGGCTGATGAAGGGAGGGGCGTCGACGATGTCCTGGGCTTGAATGTCGATGATTTCGGAGACTGTGTCGACGACGATTCCCAGCCGAACGAGCTCTTGTCGCCCCTTGATTTCCAGGATGACGATGTGCTCGTGGGTTTCCTGTTGGCTGGCCGCCATGCCCAGTTTGATCCGTAGGTCGATCACGGGAACGACGGCTCCCCGGTAATCAATCAAGCCCCGGATGAAGGCCGGTGACCAGGGGACCGTTCGCATCGCTCTTGTCCTGATGATCTCGGCGACGTTCATCACGTTGAAACCGTATTCTCCGTTGTCCAGGGTGAAGATCAGGTATTTGCCCTCCAGGTTCAATTGGGCTTTTTCGCCCCGTTCGGCGATTTTGTGGCTGGTGATTTGATGCAGGATCTGTGAGACGTCCTTTATGGTTGAAGTCTGGGTGGGGATGCCCTCGCAGGCGCGCTCGGCGAATCGGGTGTCCACGAATTTTTCCAGATCGATCCGTGTGCCCAGGCCGATTTTTTCTAGCATGTAACGCTGCATGCGATCTAAATCCTCGATGACGGGCAGCATGTCGTTGGCTTTGATGCCTTGTGACTCCTTGAGGACGTTTTTGAGCACGGACGTCTTGAGCCCCAACGTCTGGTCAGGGTCTAAGAACTGCACGCCGATGGCGGCGCTCGTTTCTGGTTTTTGATCGATGAACTGACCGGCCTCGACCAGCATATTGGCGAATTCCTGCACGGCGTCTGGGTCTTGATTGATCAGCTCCTCACGCATAGCGACCACGCAGCAGGGGTGATTTTCCCACAACTCGCCTGAAAGGAAGAGCAGGTCGGCGACTCCTTCTGCAATCGCCTTGGTGCTGAATGGTTCCGCCACCGCAAAGCCGCACGCATCGGGATTGGCGTCCAGGAATTCGATCATCTGGAAGGGTGGGAGAACCTCGAAAAAGACGTCGAAGTCGCCCATTCCCCGGAAACCCGGCCTCAGGCCGATACCGCCAAGAAACCTGTGTGCGAGAATATGATGGACGGATAATTCATGGGGAATGTAGAAGGTTTTTTCCTTGAAATATTCATGTAGGTTAGCGCGCCCACCATCGACTTTTTTGCGCACGAAGGTGCTGCCGTTTTTGTGGGCGAAGAGCACGAGTTTGATGGGCGTGCCAAAGCTGAACATATCCATCGCCATGGGAGCCAAGATGAAGGCGACGTCTACCTCGCCTTGTTCCAGTGCTTTTTGAACGCGATTCCAGCTGGGCATACGCATCGTTTTGAGATCGAAGCGGCGCGGAGATAATTTTTCTGTCTCGATCAAGTGTTTCAGAACGCCCAGGCTCAGGTGATCGGTGATTTGAATGTAGGCGACGCTCAACGTGCGTTTTTCTTCCGCGATGGGACGCGCGGCAGAGGCGGTCGTTTCCGCTTCTTTCTCCGCACACTTCCCTGTGTTCTCCTCGGAGGTGAAGATAGCCTCGATGATCTCGTTAAGCTCGCCGACGCCGAAGGGTTTGGTGATGAAGCCAGTCGCGCCGACTTCGATGGCTTGGGCCCTGCGCTTTTTCTCCCCCCGGGCCGTCGCCATGATGAAAGGAATATCGTGGTATCTTTCATTGGCGCGCACCCATTGCAGGAGCTCGTAACCGTCCATGTTGGGCATGACCCAATCGCTAATGATGAGTTGGATGTCTGTTTGTTCTTTTAGTTTCTGGATTGCCTCTTGACCATCTTTAACTTCAATGACGTGCTCGAAGCCCAACTTGTTCAGAGCTTTTACTTCGGAGCGCCGGACGAATCCGGAGTCCTCGGCCAACAGGATCCT
This sequence comes from Chloroflexota bacterium, assembly GCA_011046405.1. GTDB lineage: Bacteria > Chloroflexota > Anaerolineae > B4-G1 > B4-G1 > DSAR01. Next base: position 8,288 of record DSAR01000268.1, read on the forward strand.
CATTGTACGATCAATTGCCATACGACATCTCCCCAGCGTATCTTCTCAATAAGTTGGGGAGCTGTGGCCGGTCTCCCGACCGAGCCACAGCGGGCACGGTCAGGAGACCGGCCCGAGCGAGTTTGCCCCGGTTTATTGAGATGATACTCCCCAGCTTTGGTTAGCGCCCCTGTAAATGTTGGCGAGTGTTTTTTCCACGAATTTTACGAATCAACACAAATTTTGGCCTAATTCGTGGCAGACTTCAGTTCTTTTTTCAACAACACTTAAGAGGGACACGCCCCAGCTTTGCTTGGCTGTAAGCGGATTTTCATCAGTTTACAGCACATTTGGCTGGTTTGAATTACGATTCTGTTACAATGAGGTTTCGAGAATGATGAATTCGACAGGTTTTCAAGTGGTCAGGGCAATCGAGAAAGATGCGCTTTGGGCCTCCGTCTCGCGCGCTTATTAGATATGGGTGTGTTTCAAATGCTTTGAGCGTTGTTTGTAGTGCGCGCGCTGCTAGGCAGCGGCGCTAGGCAGCGGCTTTAGCGCGCTTTTACGGCGATAAATCACCTACTACGAGCTTGGCCTCAAATGGAATGAAACACACCCATTAGATGTCGCGCTATGACTGCTTCACGCGTGTATAATGTCCGACACGTCGTGCAGGACCGACTTTTGCCTGGGAAGGTCTTGGCACGCTTCCTCGGCGAAGCGGGCGTCGATAAAGGTCTCCAGGTCGATCACAGAACCGATGCCCATTTCGTCGGTCATGTACCGTTGTATGCTGTCGAAATCTTCCAGAGTAGGTCTCATGTCGTTCGTCTTGATGCCCTGTGTTTCCTCCAAAACGCTCTTGAGCATATTTTTCCTGAGGCCCAGCGTTTGGTCTGGATCCAGGAACGGGACGCCAACGGTGGCGGCGATGTCGGGGTTCTCTTCGATGAACTGCCCGGCTTCGACCAGTAAATTGACGAATTCCTGCACAGCGTCCGGTTCCTGTTCGATGATTTCCTCGCGCATGGCGATGACGCAACAGGGATGATTCTCCCAGAACTGACCGGACAGGAAAACCCGGTCGGCGATCCCTTCCGAGATCGCCTTGGCGCCCAATGGTTCGGCGACAGCGAATCCGCCGGCGTTGGGGTTGGCGGCGAGGAATTCGGGCATCTGGATGGGTGGAATCACCTCGAAGTAGGTATCGAAGTCGCCCAATCCCTCGAATCCGGGATTGAGGCCGATGCCGCTCAGGAACATGTGCGCCAGCATATGATGGACCGATAACTCGTGGGGGATGTAGACCGTCTTGCCCCTGAAGTACTGGGCCAGGTCTTCGGCGCCATCTTCTCTTTTCCGCACGAGGATGCTGCCGTTCTTTTGCGCTGAAAGCACCAGCCTGATGGGCGCGCCAAACCGGAAGAGGTCCATTGCGATAGGGGCCAAGACGAAGGCGGCGTCCACCTCTCCCCGCTCCAACGCTTCTTGGGCTGGGTTCCAACTGGGCTTGCACGCAGTCTTCAACTCGAAATGCGTCGGGACGACGTCGCCGGTCTCGATCAGATGCTTCAGGACGCCCAGGCTCAGATGGTCGGTGATCTGGATGTGCGCCACGTTCAGGACAAGCTTCCCGGTCGTCGTCCTGCGAGGATGTACCGGCTTTGGCTCTGGTGGCTCTACTGCTCCGAAAAATTTCTCAATCAATACCTCTAACTCGCTGGCATCGAAGGGCTTGGTGATGAAGTTGGTTACACCGGCCTCCAGGGCTTTGGAGGCCTGTTTCTTCTCGCCTAGCGCTGTCGCCATAATGAAAGGTGTATCCTGATAGACCTCATTTTCACGCACCCACAGGAGGAGCGCGTAGCCATCTACATTGGGCATAATCCAGTCGCTGATAATCAGTTGGACGTCGTCTTGTTCCTGGAGTTTCTGGATGGCCTCTTCTCCGTCTTGAGCCTCAATGATGTGCTCGAAACCCAGTTTGTTCAGGGCCTTTTTCTCGGACATTCGGACGAATCCGGAGTCTTCGACCAGTAATATCTTCATCATACGATCGATTGCCATTTTTACTCCTCCACTATTGTACCAGTGGACACTTTTAACAAGCTAGTGGCAGATCTGTGTCCCGCCCGGTGTATGCTCGAAACGAGGCGTTCGCCCAGGTTGGGGGCAGTGCGTTGGCGGCATCATTAAAAGCGCCCGACGTTAAGTGAGTCACTTTCATATCCTCGCTCTATCTCGGCTCTATCTTGTGTCCGGGCTGGCCAGGCCGGACGTTCTTGATCTGCCCAGCCCGGAGGTCACGCCAATTTCATGTGGATCCTTACCTTGGCCTGAAGTGCGCGATGTCCAGGATGCTGCCCTGGCGTTCGCCTGGTTCTTTGAAAACCGCCTCGACCGGCATACCGATGCAGATTTCTTCAGGTTCTACATCGCCCAGGAAATGGACGAAGCCGCCATCGGTATCGTCGATGTGCACGAAAGCCATCACTCGCGGTTCTGGCAGCCGGTTGCCGTCCATGTCCAGGTGAACGATGGTGAAGGTTTCTACGATGCCGGTCGTGGGAACCTCGACCCACTCCTCCAGTTGAGCGAAACACTGTTCGCAGTAGAGCCGAGGGGGCGTGTAAACCAGGTCGCAGGAGGGGCAAATCGTGCCCAGAAATTTGCCGTTCTCCATGATCTCGCGGAAGAACTTCTCCCCGGCGATGCCGGCAGTGTAGCGGCCCAAGGTGGGCATGTCCCCGTGCCAGGCGAGGGCGTCGCCAGCGTGTTCGATGCGATGTAACAAACTCATCTTTATCCTCCTTACTCCACCGGTTTGAAATGGACGATGTCGGTGATGGATCCGGTGCGCTCTTCCGCCGGTTTCCACACCGCCTGGACCCGCATCCCGATCTCGACCGCGTCAGGGTCCACGTCGCCCAACATATGCATGATGCCCATCCCGGTCGATGCGCCGTCGATCTCGATGACGGCCGGAATGAGCGGCTCTTCCAGACGGATCATATCCCACGTGACGTAGCAGAGGGAGAAAGTGATGACCGTGCCGGTATCTTGCAGGGGTATCCAGTGATCGGTGGCGCAGAAACAGCTCTCGCAGAACATGCGGGGCGGGATCAACACCCGTCCGCATTCCGGGCAGTGGCGTCCGATCAACTGCCCGGCCTTCAGCCCTTGCAGGTACCGTCCGATGGCGATGCCGGCGTCCCAGGCGTAATGGGTGTTGGGATCCCACGTCTCGAAGAGAACGCGGCCTTCCTCGAAATCCTTGCTGCGCAGGTAGACGCTTTCGTAAACGTGTTCTTTCATTTTTGACCTCCTTATCCTAGACGCCCATGACGATCACGGTGCCGACTTGCATCAGGTCGCCCCAAGCCTGGGCCAGGCCCCGCTTGGGGTTCCCCGGTACCTGGCGGGGGCCAGCCTCGCCCCGCAACTGCCAGAAGATCTCCGCGACTTTCATCAGGCCGGCGGCCGCGATGGGGTTGCCAACACCCAGCAACCCTCCCGAAGGACAGACCGGCAGGTCGCCGTCCCGTTGGGTGACGCCGTCGGCGGCCGCCCGGGGCGCCTCCCCCTTGTCGAAGAGCATCAATCCCTCCAGGTGGTGGAGTTCTTTGTAGTCGAAGGGGTCGTAAGGCTCGGCGATGTGGATCTGTTTGCGCGGTTCGGTGACGCCGGCCATCTTGTAGGCCATCCGGGCCGCCTCCTCGACGTAGACCGGGTAGGAAAGATCCCGGTTGGTCCAGTAGGCGGTGTCCAGGTTCCAGCCCACACCCTCGACCCAGACTGGCTTGGGGGTCGCCCGCCGGGCGACGTGGTTGGCGCTCATCACTAGGGCCACGGCGCCATCGCTGATCGGGCTGACGTCCCCCCGCTGCACGGGCCAGGCCATCACTTCGGTATTGAGGATATCGTCCACGGTGATGTCTGGATCGCCCAACAGCGCCGCTGGATGATCGGCGGCGTTGCGCTTGTTCTTGACCGCGACGGTGGCGATGTCCCGCTTGTCAAGCCCGTAGCGGTTCATATAGGCGTTCATTTCCAGCGCGAAGATCCACAACAGGTTGGGCTTCAGGGGTCGTTCGGTGGTGTGATCGAAGATGGTGAGGAAAGCGCCCTGGGGATGGGGTTGGCACGAGGACATCTTCTCCTCGCAGACGACCAGGACGGTGTCGAAGAGGCCGCTGGCGACGTGATACCAGCCCTGGATGGCGGCGAAGACACCCGTGCCGCCGCCCACGTAGCCCCGCATCACCGGTTTGCCCCACGCCCCGCACCCGTCGGATAGATATTCGCTCTTCATATGTACGCCGTCGAAGGCATCCGGGGCGGTGCCGATCACGACGGCGTCTACGTCGTCTAACGTCATTTCGCAGGATGCCAAGGCCAGGTGGGCGGCCTCCCATGCCAGTTCTTTGGCCGTCTCCTGGGCCCGACGGACGAACTTGGTCATCCCTGCGCCAATCACTGCAACGCGATTGCCATTCATTGTTCGTCTCCTTTCTAGCGGTTACTCAGGATCACGGCCGCGCCGCCGGTGGTGGGCACGCCGCGCCAGCCGAAGGCCAAACCGACCTCGGCGTTTTCTATCTGTCGTTGGCCGGCCTCGCCGCGTAATTGCTGCACGACTTCTAACACGCGGGCCAGGCCGGTGGCGTCCAGCAAGTGTCCCTCGCCCTGGGCGCCGCCGGAGGGGTTGACTGGCAATTCGCCCGTCAGCGCAGTGCCTCCCTCGGCCGTCCACGGGCCGGCTGTCCCGGCCGGGCACAGTCCCAGCGCCTCCAGGTGTTGCAACTCTTTATAGGCGAAGGTGTCGTCGATCTCGGCGAAGTCGATCTCGTTGCGCGGACTCCTGATCCCGGCGGTTCGGTAGGCCATCTCGGCCGCGTCGCGGGCGTAACGGGCGACGCCCCAGGCGCGGCTTTCGAGCCAGAAGGTATCGTTGGCCCAGCCGACGCCGTTGACCCAGATTGGCTTGTCGGTGAGCGCGCGGGCGGTTTCGCCGTCTGCCAGGACGAGGACAATCGCGCCGTCGCTGTGCCCGGCGCATTCCAGCCGGGTCAGTGGTTCGGACACCGGTTCTGAGTTCAGAACGTCGTCGATGGTGACGGCGCCGCCGTATCCCGCCAGGGGATTGAGCAGCGCGTTGTTGCGGTTCTTGGCCGCGACGCTGGCGCACTCGGCGTGGGTCGTCCCGGTCTCGGCCATGTAACGCAACATCTCCATGCCCGCCACGTAGTAGGGGTGGGCCGCCAGCGGCCGGTTGAAGACCGGGTCGAAGGCGAAGGCCAGGACGTATGGCAGCGTGAGGATGTTCGAGGCCTTGCTGTGCGCTTCGACGACCACGACGTCGAACTGGCCGGTGAGGATTTGCATCACGCCGGCCGCCAGGCCGTGGATGCCCTCGCCAGCGATGGTCTGCACCGGGCGGTGCAGCGCGCCGAGTTGGTCGGGCACGTACTCGTCGAAGATGCTGACGCCCTCGTTGTAATCCTCGCCGACGGTGACGAAGCTATCCACGTCTCGGCGGGGGTCGATCCCGGCTTCTTCGTAAGCCCGGGCGGCCGCCTCGTACATCAGCTCTTTGTACGAGAGGTCAGGGGTGATGGATCGGAAACCGCTCCATCCGACGCCTGCGATGGCAACTTCTCTGATCACGTTTGCCTCCTTTCAAATCAAAACTTGCGTCTGGGGTATCTTCTCAAAAAGTCGGGGTAAAAGTAGGGCGGAATGGTATTCCGCCTTTATCCCGATTTTCAGAAGAGACCTTCCTAAGGGTCATTGTGTTGCGTCGATCCTGAAGATTCAATATTGTGTTATCACCTCCTTGCGCGTTAGATTTAAGGATGATGCAGTTGTCCTTTTTTTGCCACGAATTGCACGAATTGCGAGGGCAAAATTCATGGCTAATTCCGATGCTTGATGCGCCAACTGCGTAAGTCCTAAGATTATGCGCACGACTAATCGGCGTTCGCTGGCGACTCGAATCGGCCATCGTCGCGACGCTTGATCGGTTGTATGGCGAAGATGGCGTCTCGATTGAGTGGGCCGTAGATGTGGGGGAAACCTCCCTCATATTTCACCGGGGCGAAAACACGTCTCTCGTCTATCGCGAGCAGTAGAAACTCGCCAGCGACGTCGCGGTAGAATGTGTTGGCGACCTGAAGGAGTTTTTCCAGGCCCTTGGTGCAGTGAATGAAGCCGTCGCTATCGAAGTTCTGGGGTAGATAGGGGACGTCCGAATTGAGATGATTCCAGTAAACGGCGCGGACCAGGTGGTAAATGATATGGGTTTGATTCGGTGTCATGGGTCTCCGTCGTATGAACCGACTTGAATTGTGATCTGTGGCGCGTCGTACTGATATTGTATACCAAATTGGATAAAATTGAAAATCGGTCTGGTGACATATCTAAACTGCGGGATTGCGGTTCTCTGGTAGTTCGCATGGTTGGTTTGGCGAGCGGTCAATTTTTCGCCACGAATCCTTCGACTACGTACGCTCAGGACAGGTTTACACGAATTGTCGCTAATCTTTAGGTTTTTCGTGTTAATTCGTGCAATTCGTGCCTAATCTCTCACCGCGACCATGCGAAATCCCAAAGAACCGGGATTGCAAACTGTCGGGTTTCGCACTTGACTTTTGGACGTAGATAAAATACCATAATTGGGGAGGTTCAGTTTATGAAGAGAGGCGTTTGTATCGCTATCGTCGTGATGGGATTCACCGGGCTGGTCGCCGAGATACTCCTGTTGCGGGAACTCCTCATCGTTTTTTCGGGCAACGAGCTTTCCATCGGCATCATCCTCGCTAACTGGCTGCTGCTCGAGGCCAGCGGATGTTTCCTTGCCGGGCGGGTGGTGGATAAGGTCGAAAACGAGCGCGCAACCTTCGCCAGTGTCGCGACCTTCTTTTCTTTGTTCTTGTTCGTCGCCCTCTTCTTGACCCGTGTCCTCAAAAACGTCTTGGGCGTTTCGATTGGGGAAAATCTGGCCCTGCTCCCGATGTTTTATGCCTCTTTCCTCATCCTTTTGCCGCTAAGTCTGTCGCACGGCGCTTTGTTTACCCTCAGTTGCCGGATGTACGCGACGGTCTCCGCGCAGGACGCTGCGACGGCTGCCAAGGTCTACGTCTATGAGACCTTGGGGGCAATCGTCGGCGGCGTTGCTTCTACCTATCTGCTCATACCCTATCTCAACACATTTCAGGCCGCCTCAGGGTTGGCTATGGTGAACTTCGTGACGTGTCTCATCTTGCTTGCCCCTGACCGGAGGGCCGGGTGGTGGCGAAAAGTTATGATTATCCGGAAATATCGAGGAGGATCACCAAAGAAGAATATCGCGAGGTGGTCGAACGGGCGCGAGATATGGGGCTGACAAACCTCGACGTTCAAGCGTATGGGTGGTTATAGGGCTAAATCCTCACGTGAGTTAAGTTTGCCAGGAGCCCCGCTAGTGTCATCTGACACTAGCGGGGCTTCTTTGTACGTGTGATCTCCTATCGCCTTGACATGGGCGCTGTCTTGGTGTATAATTAGTTAGATTAACTAATTATATGGATGGAAGGAGCGACGTGATGAATCAAGCAGAATTAGCCGTGGATGAACGTCTTCTGGGTCTATTCAATCGCGTGCTGGAACAGGCCCTGAGGGACAATCCGTTGGAGGATAGCGGCATCACGCCGCCCCAGCTGGCCTTGCTCGATTACGTCGCCGCGTCGCCTGGATGCGGGGTGGGGGAGATCGCTGATGGTCTGGCGTTGACCGCTCCCACCGTCAGCGTGGGGATGGCCCGGCTGGAAAAGGCCAGCGTGGTCGAGCGCCAGCCAGACCCGGAGGATGGGCGGGCGGTTCAGTTCTTCCTGAGCGAGCGAGGGCAGGCGTTGCACGAGCGTGCGTTGACCTGTCGTCGCCAGAGGGTCCGGCAGTTGCTGGCAGGGCTCACGCCGGAGGAAGAAGCGCAACTAGTCGCCCTGCTAGAAAAAGCAGTAGACGCCCTGTAACACCAACCAATTTACCAACTTCCCAATCTACCAGTCTACCAATTTACCAACTTCCCAATCTACCAGTCTACCAATCTACCAATCTACCAACATACGGAGGTTAAAATGCCCAATCAAGTTCCGTTAAACCCGCTGATTTTAGTCAAGTTCGTTTTATGGATCGCCGTCATCGTCGGCGCTACGATCCTGCTACGCCGTCGCCGGGTGACGTCTGGCGTGCGGCTTGCGTTTCTCGTCGCCGGGGTGCTGATCTTCGGCTTCCTTTTTGGGATCCTCATTCCCCAGGGGCTGAATCCCAACCCAGTCGCCTCATTGCGTACGTTGCTCCGTTCGGCCCTGGTGCGCCGCCAACTCGCCGCGCCCATCGCTGTGATGTTGTTGATTTTGCTGGCGACTGTCTTCGTCTCCAACAAGTCGATCTGCGGGTGGGGGTGCCAGTTGGGCTTGTTGCAGGACCTGCTTCACCGGGTGGGGCTGCCGAAATGGCGGCCCCCCTTCTGGCTCTCCAATACCGTGCGCGTCGGCGCTTTCGGCGCTTTGGTCGCCGGATTGCTCGTCGCGGGGTTGGATTGGATCGGCGTCATCGATCCTTTCCAGATATTCTCGCTGAATTTCACGCTGGGTATCGTTTTATTCACGCTCGCCGTGTTGGTCGCCAGCCTGTTCGTCTACCGGCCGTGGTGTCATTTTCTCTGTCCCTTTGGACTGCTCGGCTGGTTGGTGGAGCAGGTGAGCGTGTTCCGCCCGCGCATCAATCGGGAGGCGTGCAAGGCGTGTAAAATTTGTGTACGAGCTTGTCCGGGGCAGGCGATGGCCGATATTTACGACGGCAAGGCGGTGCACGCCGATTGTTTCGCCTGTGGGGCGTGTATCGAGGCGTGCCCACGGGACGAGGCGCTGGGCTGGTGGAGCAAATCGGAGGCGGGTGAGCGTTAAAACAGGGATGACGGCCGATGGCGACCGTCATCTCCCTGTGACTGCTAGAAAGCAGGTTCTTCTGAGAACCTGCTTTCTTTGTATCTTCTCAATCGTATCTTCTCAATAAACCGGGGGTTGAGAAGATAACCTTTCTTTGTATCATCTCAATAAACCGGGGCAAACTCGCTCGGGCCGGTCTCCTGACCGTGCCCGCTGTGGCTCGGTCGGGAGACCGGCCACAGCTCCCCAACTTATTGAGAAGATACCTTTCTTTCTACTTATGCAAGTTCCAGGCGGCGATCACGCCAATGCCGGCCCTGGTCAGTGCGTCGGCGGTCAGGTTCAGCGACTTGTGTTTCTCGATATAGTTCCTTTCGAGTGCCGGCATCAGGCCCTGCTCCACGATCTCCGATTTTGGCAGGAAGTATTCCAGGATGTCGGAGGGATGGTCCATCTGCGCCTCGACCTCCGGATCGCCGCCCTCGTGCTTGGCAGCGATGTTGGGCACCTCGGCCGCGATCTCTAGCAACTCTTCGCGCCGGTTGTACGGCTGGCGCACGATCGACTTCCAGGTTTCGACGATGTGATGCTCGAAACGCACCACCTCCTCCAGCCCCAGGGCCTGGCGGACGACGGCGGCCTGGCGAATCGTCTCGTTGTCGACCGAGTTGGAGAGGTTGAAACCGATGAGCGACGTGGTCCCATCCGGGCGGGCGAACAGGCGGGCGGTCATCAACGTCCACAGGACAGAGAAGGGGTTATCGTTGCCCATAAACACAGAGATCTTGAACTCGTTGTCGACGCCCAGCCTGTGGAGGAAATAGCCCAGGAGCACCGTGCCGGGGTTGATGTTGAGCACCTGGCGGATGCCGTATTCGGTGTAATAGTGGAGATACTCGTCGATCCACTTGAGCGCGTAATCGTTGGGCTCCCCGATGCCGCCGAAATAGCCCGTGATCGTCTCCGGGCCGCCCAGGTGGACGTTCGACCCGTCGGTGCCCTTGGTGTCCAACGTCTCCACGTAGGTGGCGCCGACGATCTGCATCGCGGCGGCGACTGCCAGCGTATCCCCTTGATCCTCCACCTGTTCCGCCATCTTGCGCACCCGGATGAAGCGGCCGGGCATCAGTTCCCGCTTCTCGATCGCTCGCTTGGCCTCGGTGATCAACCAGGGGAAGTATTGGAGAGCGCTGATTTCCAGCGTGACCGCGTTTTCCTCGTCGATTTCCGTCGAAGCGGCGGCCTCTCCCAGGACTTTTTGGCGGTACTCGTCCATCGAGACGAAGGCCTCCTGCTCCCGTTGTTCGATCAGCCATTCGACGTCGGACAGGTAGGGCGAGCCAGCGTCTTTGAGGCGCGCCATAAGATTGTCGAGATCTCGCGCCTCCTCCGCTTTCCGGTTGATCTCCGCCGGGCCGCCGTAGCGCTCGACGATGGCCCAGAGTTCGTTGATGAGCGGGTTGTCCTCGTCGGTCAAGAACGCGTTGATCTCTTCTACGGCTTCCTGGGATATTTTGAGCACGTCTCGGTCGATCATCGTTTACCTCCCCATAGTTCTAGGAATTTTTCCTCTTCCCCTTCCAACATGTTGTAGCAGTGCTCGGCCTGGGGGAACTTATCGGCCCGTACCTCGTCGCAATAATCCTTCATCGCCTGGGTGACGACCTGCGCGACGTTGCTATATTTCTTGACGAATTTGGGCGTGAAGGCCTGGAACTGCCCGATCATGTCGGACACGATCAACAGTTGTCCGTCGCAATGGGGGCCGGCGCCGATGGATAGAACCGGGATGTCCAGGTCCTCGGTGATGAATTTTCCGACCTCCGGTGGGATGGCTTCTAGCAAGATCATCTGGGCGCCGGCGTCCCTCACCGCCCGGGCGTCCTCGACGACCATCTGGGCCGATTCGGCCGTCCGCCCCTGGGCTTTGTGCCCGCCCAGCTGACCGGAACTCTGCGGTGTCAGGCCGACGTGGCCCATGACGACGATGCCGGCGTTGACGATGGCCTCGATCTGGGGGACGATGCGCACGCCGCCTTCCAGCTTGATCGCGTCGCACGCGGCCTCTTTCAGGAAGCGTCCCGCGCTTTCGACTGCTTTGTCGGGGGAACTCTGGTAGGACATAAAGGGCATGTCGCCGATGACAAAGGTGTTGGGCGCGCCCCGGGTGACCGCCTCGGTGTGATAGATCATCTGATCCATCGTGACCGGTATCGTCCCCTTGTACCCGTAGACGCACATGCC